>JACQXX010000108.1 GCA_016208495.1 Acidobacteriota bacterium
AACCCCGAACCCCGAACCCCGAACCCCGAACCCCGAACCCCGAACCCCGAACCCCGAACCCCGAACCCCGAACCCCGAACCCCAAATCCCAATCACTTCTTCCGAAATGACTTATCCGGATAGGCCGGGTGTTTTGGCAACACATTCACCGGTTTGGTTCGGATCAGTTCCTGCAGGTGTTGAATCGCCGCTTCGAGCTGGGTGTCCTGGCCCTTGAAAGTTGCGTGCGGCAGGTTATCCACGGTTTCGTCAGGAACCACACCGACGCCTTCGATCAACCAGTCGCCTTCCGGCCCAAACACGCCGAATTCAGCCGCCGAAGCAATCCCGTTATCCACCAGCACGTTGCTTGAGGTCAGCCAGACTTCCCCGCCCCAGGTTCGGGTGCCGATCACTTTGCCCAGGCCCAGCCGTCGGAAGCCTTCGGCAAAGGCTTCGCCGTCAGAGGCCGTCGCTTCGTCACAGAGCACAACCACGTGGCCACGGAAGGCATACTGCATGTTGTGGTAGGTATCTCCCGTTCGTGGCTGCCAGTTAAACCACGCTTTGCGCAGCAATCGTTCCAAAACCCAACTATCAATGTTTCCACCCCGGTTGTGGCGCACATCCACAATCAGCCCCTTGCGATTAAAAATCGGGAAGTAATTTTTGACCCATTCGGCCATGTTGTCGCGCCCCATGGCCCGCAGGTGGATATAGCCAATTTGTCCCTGGCTCAGTTCGTCCACCATCTTGCGGCGGCGGTATTCCCATTCGTCATAGCGGAGATTGGCTTCGGAATTCTGGGAAATTGGCTTCACCACGGCGTCAAATGATTTGCCAGTGCTGGTGGCTTTCACCCGCAGCAGCACATCTTTGCCGGCCTGATTGCGAAGCAGCGCCCCAATGTGCGGCACAGACAACGTCGCCACACCGTTGACCGATTCAATGATGTCGCCTTCGGCGATGGTCAAATCCGGACGCTTTAACGGCGAATACTTTTCCAGGTAATCCGGTTCGCCCTGGAAAATGTGGGCAATCCGGAAGCCACCGGCCTTTTCATCGCGTTCCAGAATGGCTCCGAGTGACCCGCCGCCGATTTGATCAGGTGACTGGCGTGGGTCTCCGTCACGGACAAAAGTGTGGAGGGTTGATAGTTCACCAACCATCTCAAACATCAGGTCACTCAGTTCAGACCGGTCGGTTACACGAGCAACCAGCGGCTGGTATTTTTTGAGCATCCCCGGCCAGTCAACTTTGTGCATTCCGGGGTCATAGAAGTAATCGCGCATCAACCGCCAGCTATCAACAAACATCTGCCGCCATTCTTCGCGTGGATCGAGGTGAACCACAAGCGATTCCACCGGGATTTTCACTTTGCCCAGATCTTTGGGGGCTTCTGAACCGGCATCAAAGACATACATCCCTGAATCAAGCCAGACGAGCAGCTTTTTGCCATCCTGGGAAAGCTCGAAATAGTTCACGTCATTGGAAACGGTCTTGGCCTCAACATCACGGGTTTTGATTTCCACGGCCTGGAGTCTGCGTTTGGGGTCCGGTGAAGCATCGTAGTCGAGGAAAAACAGGAATTTGTCGGAAGCTGACAGCCCGCCATAATTTCCAGCAGGAAGCGGAAGTTCATACACGCGATCCTGAATGCCGTCGAGGTCAATCACCACTGGAGCCGGTTTTTTCTCGCCTTCTTTTTTCGCCTCATCGGTTTTCTTTTCATCTTTGGCTGATTCAGCGACGGCTGAAACCTCGTCGGCTGGCTTAAAGTTGGACCGCAGCCCTTTGGTCAGCGCAATTTGAAAAATTTTGGTCGGTTTGTCGAAGAATGGCTCTGGGGCACGCGGTCCCCAGGGGCTGCCGACGCTCGACACAAACGAGCGATCCGAAAGGAAATACAGCCATTTTCCGTCAGGACTCCAGGCCGGGCTATAGCTTTCGACCCGGTCACTGGTCATCGTGGCCGAGGTACCATCTGCCGGGCGATAGAGCCAGATTTGCGAAACGGTGTTTTCGGCGGCTCGCGAATAGGCCAGCCATTGACTATCCGGCGACCAGTTGAGGTCCCCCAATCCACCTGTGTTTGAGGTTGCGATGAGTTTGGAAACTTTCTTTTCCAGATCCACCACCCAAATCTGATTGTTTTTGTCGGTGTAAGCAATCCATTTGCCATCTGGTGATGGCACACCGTCAAACCGAAAGATCTTTCCATCACGGGTCAGGTTGGCCGGTTCACCAACGCCATTGGCCGGGATTTTCCAGAATTCAAACTCTCCGGTCTGGTCAGACAGCGCAATCACCGAATTTGCATCGCCTGCAAAACGGGCGTTCAGATAGCGAACACCTTCCTGGCGTGTCGCCTCAACAATTCGTCCGGGTTCTGCCGGCAAGACATACACTCTGCCGCGAATCGTGGCCACGACCTTTTCACCTTTGGGCGAAAGGTGGGCCGCCGTCAGGTAATCCATCGGTTTTTTGATCCAGCGTTCACGCATGTGATCAAAATCGGATGACAGCGTAATTGCCACCTCGCGGTCTTTTCCGGCGGCCAGATCAAACACATGCAAATCCGCCCCCAACTGGTACACCACGTTCCCATTGTTCAACGCCGGGGATTTTACATCCCATTCTTTATGAAACGTGTGCTGCTTGAGGTCGCTGCCGTCATCCTTCATTGACCACAGGTTGAGAATGCCGTCGCGATCACTGACAAAATAGAGCCGGCCATTCCACCACATTGGTTCGCGGCTGGTGCCGTCAAAATCAGCCGTGAGCGGTATGGCTTCGGGAGCGCCGTCCACAAATTTCCAGAGCTTTTCAACACTGCCGCCCTTATAGCGTTTGGTGGCACTCCCCTGAAACGGCAAGCGGGTGAAAAACAGCGTCTTCCCGGTTGCGTCATAGCACCCATCACTGGCCTGACTGAGCGGAATCACCTTCTGAACCAGGGTCTGTGGATCCACCACGACCAGTTGCTGATCGGGCAGGGTTGAAAATCGTTGCGTTCGATAGAGTACTTTTCCATCGGGCGTCCACCCCATGACCGAAGTTCGCGCCCCATCATAGGTCAATCGTTTTGGGAGCCCGCCGGCCAGCGGCATGACAAAGACTTCGGTTGGGCCTTCATACTGACCTGAAAAGGCGACCCATTTGCCATCCGGAGAAATTGCCGCCTGGGTTTCGGCGCCCGGATGCGACGTTAACCGCTGAGCCTGTCCACCAGCCTGATTGACCTTCCATAAATCACCTTCGGCGGTGAAAACAATTTCACCACCGGCAAGCGCTGGAAATCGGTAGTACCCAATGTTTGACTGTGCCGTGACCGTCAGCGAACACAGGGCAGCTAAAATCAAAAGTGCCAGAAAACGCATGGTCTCTCCTCATTGATATTTGTTTAGAGTTCCGCCTTCAGGCGGCGCTATTGTTGATGGTTTTTCTATTCTTCAATCATTCTCCGCCTGAAGGCGGGACTCTGAACGTGTGCCAATCATTTCGTAAGTCGAAGCCGCAACCCGACAACTTCCTTGAGTTTCTCAGGTTCGGTCAGATTTCCATCTGGACCCAGTCGGTCAAGCTGACTGTTGGCCAAAACGACATATTCTTTCCCGGCCATCGTCCCGGTTGTTGGAATCACAAAATGCGGGTTCCGGGCTTCAAGAACCTCAGCCCGTTCAACTTGATTCAGTTTGGAATTCAGGTCAAAGCGAATGACTCGATTTGGCTCAAAACTGTTTTGGACGGCAATCAGGCTGCGACCATTGAGCGATAGGCCATCAATCCCGGCCACGGTCACGGTTTCAGGGTGTGTCAGACGGCTGAGCTTTTTGGTCTTCACATCAACCAGGATGATTCCATCATACTGAGCCACAAAGAGTTGCTTCCCATCCGGTGTCAACGCCAGACCGTTGGGATAGATCAACTCAGGCGATTGCACAAACAGTTCCAGTTCACTTTTGCCAGGTCGAATCACATACACCGAGCTGGTTTCACTATCGGTAACAAACGCACCGCCCTGGGAATCCAGCGCCAAATCATTGAGAAAATGGGCCACTGGCTGATTTTTCAGTTCATATTTTTGGAGCAACCTGCCAGTCTTCAGGTCATAGCGAAACACGCCACCATCACCTCCCACTGGTGCATCGCCGCGCTTTTCCCACGCGCTGCACGCCCATAACCAGCGGCGTTTCGGGTCAACCTTGAGACCAATCACCGGCCCCAGGCCATCCTGTCCTGATGGTACAAATTCGGTGACTTTTCCGGCTCGATCAATTCTCAGGATTTTTTGCTTGTAAATACTGCCGACAAAATAGACTTGGTCAACCGGATCCCAGGTAATGCCTTCAGGAATCAGGTCTTTTTCGCCAATAGTAAATTTCACCGACGCCTGGGAAACTGGCTTTCGGTTCTTTTCAAATGCCGCCACAACAGATTGAAATTCTGGATTGGCTTTGAGTGCGGCCAAATCGGCATCCGTTTCGATTGGATACTCAGCCTGCATTCCAGCCAACTGTTTCAAGCGAGCCACGGCCCCAGAGGTATCACCAACCTGCGTTTGCGCCACCGCCAGACGGTACACAAACTGTGGATGACTTGACCCAAGCTGGAGCGCCCGTTCCAGCGCCTTCTGGCAGGTTCGGTAATCTTTTTCCTGTAAGCTCTTACCAGCTATCTGGTAACATTCCATTGTGGTGACAGGCAGTTTATCAGTTTGAAACCCATTGACATATGTAAAATTCGCTCCAATAACCAGCCCCAACATCAGGCTGACCCCGAGACCAAAAGACAAATTTTTCATAGTTTGGACAACAAAGGGAGGCAGGTTGTGCGTGCGACGGTAAACAAACAGAATGAAGAATGAGGTTAGTGGTTAGTACCTGGTCCTTAGTTCTTAGTGCTTGGTGCTTCTTCGAAAGCAGTGATTTCTAACCACTAACCGCATTCTCAATTCTTCATTCTCAATTCTTCATTCTTCATTGGCTGGAATATCAGCCAAAACAGTGCGCAGTGCCGAGAGAAAACGTTCGTTGTCTTCTGGAAAACCAATCCGAGCGCGAATCCCGCTTTGATAGACCGACCCGCTGTAATGTTTGACCTTCACGCCCTGGCGGAAAAGGGCGTTGGCGATCTGTCGCCCATCGCGGCCCGGGAAGAGGCAATACAGAAAATTGGCTTGTGAAGCAAAGGGGTGAACGCCCGGAATGTGCTGGAGGGTCTCATAGAGCCGGTCACGTTCCTCAATCAAGCGCTTCACGTTCCGGAACAACAAAGCCTGGTCTTCAAGTGATGAGCAGGCCGCGGAAATCGCCATGGGTGAAATCGGCCCAGAGAAGGTTGATTCCAACCGGGCAACGATGTCCGGCGAAGCCAGAGCATAGGCAATTTTATATGCCGACATCGCCGCCCATTTGAAACTTCTTAAAATCACCAGATTGGGATGGGATGCCAGGAGTCCAACACAACTTTGGTGTGAAAACTCAAAGTAAGTTTCGTCAATGACCGTCAGTTTTTGGACGTCGAGGATGCGCTGGATGGTTTTTGGAGAGGTGAGCGTGCCGGTTGGATTATTGGGACTTGCGAGAAAGATCATTTTGACTTCGGGCGCCGTTGCGACCGACAGCAGCGATTCCGTCAGTACGCGAAATTGTTTATCGCGCCCGGTATCAAGCACGCTGATACCGTTGGCTTCCGCTTGAAAGCGATGCGTGCCAAGCGAGGGTTCCGGCACCGCAAGGTAGTCACCTTTCCCCATCAAGTTGGTCAACAACAGGGTGAGCAGGTCGTCTTCGCCCGAAGTCACCAGAATCCGCCCGGCATCAACCCCGGTATACTGACTGAGGAGTGCTTTTAAGGTGGTGGTTGACTGATGCAAGGAATGTCCAAACAGCGCCTGAGCAAACGAATCGGCCACCCGAGATGTCGGTGGGTAGACAGTTTCGATTCCGCTCAGATCAAGAACAGTTTCTGGCATCGTGGCGTGCTCGCTTGTGTGTGACAACGTGTGCTTCAGCCAGAAAGAACTGTTCACAAAATTGATTCACCCGAAAACAGCGGCACTTCGGATGGGTAGGTGATTGAAGTGACAGTTTTATTGCCTGAAAGCAGTTCAGATGGGAAGGTGTGTGGACCTGGTGACTTCCCCCCACCAATCACTTGCTGGGATGACAGATGCTGATGAGTCCCCAACACCTGTCATCGGGTACCTTTTCCGGAAAAAAGCTACCCAAAGGTTCACGTTTCAACGGGCCTCAATGTGAGTCGCCCTCCACGCGCCGCAACGGTCAGTCAAACCGCCGTGATCGGTAAAGATCAATTTTTTGTTTATACACAGATTATCTTTTGGAAGCAACACGAACTCAATCAGAACCCTTTCAACGGGGCGCGGCATAAAACCGTTTGAAATTTAAACCAAACACTTTTTCAACTTGAGTTGGGCTCAGTCCCTGTTTGGCCAGTTCCTCAATCAGGACCAGACGCTGTGATAGTTCAGGAGTACTGAGTAAAACCTGATCTTCCCCAATCACTTCCAAAAGGTGAACCAGCCGTTCGACCATGGCTTTTGGCGTGACCGTCTTTTTGCGTTTGTCCGTCTTTTGGTCTCCGTCACGGGGCATCACCACCACCAGATGACCAGCTTCAGCCAGGGCGTTGAGTTCGTCATCCGAAAGATTAGAGTCGGCAACCAGGACTGGATGTTTGAGCAATGGGAACAGCTTTTGGCGGCGCTTTCCGTCCAGTTCGCCAACCAACACCAACAACCCAGGTGATTGGATCGCTTCTATCAAGGCTGGACTGCCATCTACCAGAAGTCGGGCGCTTTTCTCATTCACAATCACCAGTTGCAACCCATTGCTCATCAATTCAGTGATGGTCTCAACCGGCGACTGCTCACTGAGCCAGTCCAGAGAATCCAGCCCAATCCACACGCCAAGCTGATTGTCAGCCGCCAGATTCTGACCTTCAGGGCCATATTCCAGATCGGCCAGATCACGCACCGGTCGCAGGCGGCTCCGCTGATCAAACAGGTTCTCACGCAGTTCCAACAGCTCTTTGATAAATTGCTGCCGCTTTTCAGCCGCGTTCAATTTGCGGGCATCACCGCCACCAGGAATATAGGTAATGATATCAGTTAGATAGTCACGGCGTACTGATGCCGCCCGCTGATAAAATTCAGTCGGACTAATCGGAACAAAGTCGGTCACCGTCGCCCGATATGCCGCGTCCAGATGTTGACTCCAGGCCATGACCAGCGGTTCAGCGGGATTTGACGCCAGATATCCAAGAATGCGCGTCAACAACCCCGTGTACACCCGCAGGCTTTCAAGCCGAAGCCGGTCAGGGGTGTCCTCAGTCGGATACAATACTTTTTGGAGCGCACGGCCCGCACGTTCCGAAGGATCCTTGAATCGGTACATCGGGACCCCCGCCGGCCAGGCAGCCTGTTCAATCGAGTAACTGCCCGGTACCAACAAGGCATTGAGTTCAGGTAACCCGCTCCGCAATTTCAGGAAGAGTTCCGGATAGAGCGCAATATTCTCCAGTGCAATGCGATTCGGCGTGTTTAATCCAATCCGATCAAACACAAAAATACCTGCAACCTGTTTCCACGGTGTCACGGGATGGGCCAGAAAATGAGCCAGTCCAGGTGACACGGCCTCTGGTGAAAACCGGTTGAATTCTCCACCATAAGCAACAAACAGGATGGAGCGCGCCGGTTTGGCACTGGCCAGCAGCCGGGCGGTTTCCAGCAAGGCGGCCACCCCAGCGGCATTGTCATTCGCCCCCGGACACAATTTTCCTTCGGCATCCACCCCCTGTCCGTCACGATAGGTCACCAGCACAAGCGTTTCCTCACGCAACTGAGGATCACTGCCAGGCAACAGCGCCACCACGTTTGAACTGGTGGCGACCGGCACCGCCTCGGCCCGTAAATCGAGCTGCACGGTCATCCCGGTTGGTCCCGAAACTGGTTTGGCTGCCTGCAGAGCCGCTTGAATCTGCTGGATGGAGCCTCGTGATGCCAGCAACTCATCACGAACCGAATTCCGAATCGCCATCACCACCATTCCCGTGGTGCTTTCAGTCGAAGACAACGCCACCAGCGGCGCACTATTTGGATCAACCACCGGGTACCCAGAGGCTGGATAGGCCAGCAAGCAAGCCCGGGCGCCTCGTTTTTTGGCCGTAAGAATCGCAGGTTCAGTGCGGGTTCTCCCTGCCGGAAGCGGACCATCGCCCAGCAAAATCAACGCGGTTTTGTCGCGGACATCAACTCCGGCATAGTCATCCAGGTTGAGTTCGGGCTCTGACAACCCATGGCCGACAAAAACCACTGGTGCCGTGACACTTCCCTGCCCGGAACGCGGCACGGGCCGGAAATCACGTCCGGTAAAACTATTGCTCCATTCACAGGTGTAGGATTTCTTGACCGTACCTTTATCAAGTTGACTCATGGCAGTCACTGGAACCGGCTGCCAGGATTCAAATTGAAAACTTTGAAAAAAGGTGTTGTTGTCACCAACCGGCACCAGGCCCGCCCGGCGGAATTGTTCGGCAATGTAGGTAGCTGCCGTCCGGTCACCCGTCGTCCCCGCCCGTCGTCCTTCCATCACCGGCATGGTCAGAACTCGCACATGTTCCCGAAGGTGGGTATCGGTTATGACCGGTAACCCGCTTCCCGCCGTCATCCCTTTTACCTGGCCCACTGCCGGATCCTGCGGTTGAGCCAGCGCGACCAGCCCCTGTGTGATCAACACTACTCCGGTCAGGAAACACCCGGCGAATCTCTTCGGCCATTGCTGGTTATTTTTTCGTGGCATGAGCATCCAAAACAAGCTGCAGAATCTGAATTTTCCCCAACCATATCAGGATTTTCCCCGAACCTGAAGAATATCGGGCTGAAGACATTGGGCTGAAGACGTCGGATTGAAGAAGTCGGGCTGAAGACGTCTTCAGTCCGACTTCTTCAGCCCGTCCTCATCACCCACTTGCCGTTGACTTTCACAAAGTGTTATATCTTCTCTTTACCCCTTCCTCAGGAAAAGTCAGTTGCCAGGGTTTTCGGAGTTTTCTATCACAACATCTGCAGGTAAATCATGATCCTCAACATTTGGTTTTCAGGGGACGACAACCCAGTTCAAGTTCGCCTCGACACCGAAGTCGAACACGTTGATGCACTTGGGATGATGTTGTCTAAGGCCCGATGGATTGCGGTTGATGGCGGTCGCCTCATCAACCTTGATCGTGTGTGTATTATCCAACTTGTGCCGACTGATCCTCCATCTGAAGTTTAGCCAAGGTTTCTTTTCCCATTCATATTGTTTGCTCCGGTGAGTTTTTGTCCACATTTCCAATGGGCAACCCACCCTAGCCCTTTCCACCCTTTTCAGGCTAAGTGTCTCAATTCGGAGAAGTTGTTTTATGCTGTTCAAGTCAAAAAAATCGAACAAGACCATGTTGCAATATGCAACCCTGACCGGAACGGTCACTGGTCCCAGTGAAATCACCGTTGACGGTAAAACCTATACCCTGTACACCACCCCACTGCATCTGGCGCACGAATCCAAACCGCTTGATGTCAGTGCCCAGATGGGGAAAACCATCAAAGTCTCAGGCGGCACTGGTGCCACGGCCATTTACGAAGCCAAGATTGTCGAATAGATCAATGACCAGGTGACCAGGTGACCTAATGACAACTGACAAGGTGACCAGAGAACAAAAGATCCGATAATTCACCCTGTCACCTTGTCACCTTGTCACCCTGTCACCCTGTCACCTTGTCACCCTGTCACCTTGTCACCCTATAAGTGCCAGGATAAGGATTTTAGGCCCGAAGGGTCGTTGTGTAATAGCTGTGGGCGAAGCCCACGATGGCAACCAGGACAAAACCCAGGCCCGCAATGTCAGTTGATCAGCCTTTCACAAGTCGGGAGCGAGCAAAGGGGATGAAATTATTTCTTGATGGACCAGTTGGCAAACTGGAAGCCATTTTTGAAACGGCTGGCGCCCCAGTTGGTTTGAAAGCACTGGTGTGCCACCCGCACCCGGTCCATGGCGGGACGATGCACAACCGCGTTGTGGTGCGGATTGCGCGGGCCCTACTGGCGGTCGGAGTTGACGTGCTGCGGATCAATTTTCGGGGCACTGGTGACAGCGAGGGCAGTTACGATGCCGGTGTCGGCGAATTGCATGATGCACTGGCGGCGATTCACTTTCTCGAACAACAACGTCCCGGAACGCCGCTGATTGTCGGTGGCTTTTCGTTTGGCTCCTGGGTGAGTTTTCGGGCTGGACTGCAGGTGCCGCAAACCTGCGGGCTGCTGGCGGCTGGACTTCCCATTCGGCACTACGATTTTGATTTTGTCAGTCGTTCCCCTCTCCCCAAATGGGTGATTCAGGGCGAATTCGATGAGTTTGGAAATTCCCGGCAGGCAGCCGCCGTGGTGAAAACATTTGCGGATCCCAAAGGCTTTAGCTTTGTCCCTGAAGCCGACCACTATTTTAGCGATCATATTGACCTGTTTTCTGCCCGACTGACCGAGGCAACCGCCTGGCTGCGAACTCAGGTCTTGCCAGAAGTCACACGGTAGCGTATAGTTACGGGTTTTCCCGAGCGACCCGGAATCGCTCTCTTTCATCTGCACTTTTTCTTTCCCGCTTCGTGGTGTGAAATTTTTTGAGGGTATTGGCATGACCAGTCTTGTTGCTGCATTTTTGGCCAGGGTATCACCCCTGGTTTTTTTCATGGCGTCGGGGATGGCGCCTGACCGCTGGCAGAAATTTTCCGAGTCGGGCAACATCAGCTATCTCTACACGCTCGATACATTTGACCTGACCATCATTTTCCTGTACTTCGGGTTGCTGGCAATTCTTTCAATTTACGGGATTTATCGAATTCGGATGACCTACCTGTACTGGCGATACCGGGATCACTCGCCCAAACCTCCGCGCCTGTACAGCGAAGAGGAGCTTCCGAAAGTGACGATTCAGCTTCCGCTCTTTAATGAAATGTATGTCGTTGAGCGATTGCTTGAATCCGTCGTTCAGATGGATTACCCGCGCGAAAAACTTGAGATCCAGGTGCTCGACGACTCAACCGACGAAACCCAGCACATTGCCGCGGCTGCCGTCAAACGCCACGCTGAAGCCGGTCACAATATCGTCTACATTCACCGTGACAACCGTGAAGGCTTTAAAGCCGGCGCCCTCGAAGCCGGCCTCAAAGTGGCTTCGGGCGAACTGGTCGCCATTTTCGACGCTGATTTTCGCCCACGTCCGGATTGCATCCGCAAAATGGTGCATTACTTCACCGAGGAAAAAGTTGGGGTGGTGCAGTTCCGCTGGAGCCATATCAACGCCGATTACAACATCCTGACCCGCATCCAGAGCGTGCTGCTTGATGGGCATTTTGTGATTGAGCACACCTCGCGGAACCGGTCCGGCGGCTTTTTCAACTTTAACGGCACCGCCGGCATGTGGCGGCGGCAGGCCATTGAATGGTCCGGCGGCTGGCAACACGACACGCTGACCGAAGACACCGATCTGAGCTATCGTGCCCAAATGCTCGGCTGGAAATTTGTCTATGTGATGGATGAAGACGTTCCGGCTGAACTTCCGGTTGAAATCAATGCCTTCAAAGCCCAACAGCGGCGCTGGGCCAAGGGTCTGACCCAGGTGGCGTTCAAAATGTTTAAGCGCACCCTGCAATCCGACCTCCCGTGGCACGTCCGGATTGAGATGTTTTTCCATTTGACGAGCAATCTTTCATACCCCCTGATGATTGTGTTTAATCTGCTGCACTTCCCGATTTTGATCGTGCGGTATAACCAGGGGCTGTTCCAGATGATGTTGCTCGACATTCCGTTCCTGCTGCTCTCGACATTTTCGGTGACCTCGTTTTACTACATCTCGCTCAAGGAATTGCACGGGAAAAAAGGTACCAAATGGTGGATGATCTATCTGGTGATGGCCACCGGTGTCGGGCTTTCGCTCAGCAATGCCAAAGCCGTCATGGAAGCGGTCTTTGGGATTCAATCCAGTTTTGTCCGCACACCCAAATATGCGATTGAAACCGCCAAAGATAGCTGGCAAAACAAGAAGTACCGCCGCAACCGCGGCTGGCTCCCTTACTTTGAATTGGGAATGGCACTCTATTTCGTGCTGACAATGGCCTATGCGGCCTATAGCCATATTTTTGGAGTACTGCCCTTCCTCTCAATTTTTGCGGTTGGTTATGGCTATGTTGGGATTCTATCGTTCTTCCAGGGTGCCAGCCTGAAAGCGAAAACCCCAACCCCATCAGAACCGCAATTGAGCCCGGCACCGCAACAATGACATAATGACAGGGTGACAAGGTGACTAATTGACAAGGTGACAGGGTGACTAATTGACAAGGTGACAATTGACAAGGTGACACTATGACAGGTCGCGGTATAACACATTTTCATTTCGTTACTTTATCATCTTGTCATTCTGTCACCTTGTCACCCTGTCACCTTGTCACCCCGTCACCTGGTCACCCCGTCACCTGGTCACCTTGTCACCTGGTCACCCTCTCACCCTGTCACCCTGTCACCTGGTCACTCTTTCCCCTTGACGATTGAGCCTGGAGCAATTCATTCTCCAACAGCCAGCTTTGTTTCGATCCACCCGTTTGATTTTGTCCGCACAACCTATTTATCCAGAGCGCACGATGGTGTTGATCTCCCACCTTTTGGCTGAATCAAACCGACTTTCTGAGCTCCACCGTCTCAACATCCTCAATACCCCGCGTGAAACGGTATTTGACCGGGTGGTGGCGGTGGCGGTTCAGCATTTTTGCGTACCGATGGCCTGGCTTGGGTTTATTGATGAAACACGCGTCTGGCTTAAAGCCCAGGCTGGTCTCAACACCACCCATCTTCCACTGGATCCTGGGTTATGTGTGTCGGCACTCCACGCTGACTCCCCCACCTATTTCATCAGCGACACCTTCAAATCTTCCACAGCAGCGGAGCATCCGCTGGTGCTCCATCATCCAGGCGTACGCTTTTACCTGGCGGCACCGCTCATCACACCTGAAGGCCACCGAATTGGGGTGCTGGCGGTGGCTGACACCCGCCCCCGCGAAGTATCCGAGGCAGACCGGGAATTTCTCTCCATGCTGGCCAACCTGGTCCTGGATCAACTCCAACTGCGGCAGGCGGCAATCCAGGCTAAAATCTCAAAACGATTGGACCCATGCGATTCCCAGGAACACGAAGAATGGTTCCGGTCAGTGGTTGAAAACACGCTTGACCTGATCACAATTCTGGACGCCACCGGGGTGATTCGGTATGAAAGTCCGGCCATTAAGTGGATGCTGGGGTACTCACCCGAAGAAGTGACCGGCCACAGCATTTTTGAGTTTATCCATGCGGAAGACCTCCCCGGAGTCCAGCAGGCGTTTGCCAATGCCGTCCAGCGCAACATTTCAGACCAGGTTATTGAATTTCGCATCTCCCGATGTGACGGGTCCTGGCGGTACGTCGAGACGCGTGGCAGCCGCCTGCTCAGTGAAAACAAACAGGTTATCGGCATGGTCGTTATTTCGCGCGACGTGACCGAGCGCAAACGGACCGACCAGATTCTGCAAGAAACCAATGCCCTGCTCAAAGCCCAGCTTGATGCCACGACGTCGGGAGTCATCGGGGTTGACTCACAGGGAAAAGTCATCCTCTGCAATCGTCGGTTTTTGGAAATGTGGGAACTTGATGAACTTCCCAACGCGACTGAAGACAAACGGGTCGAACAGCTTTACACTGAAGGAAAATTGCTGGAGCCGGAAGCGTTTCAAGCCACGGTTGATCACCTCCATGCCCACCCGGAAGAAGAGCGGCACACTACCGAGGAACTCGCCCTGACCAATGGTCGAGTTCTGGCCTGGAGTACCCAACCGATTCGCCTGAACTGCGGCACGATTGTCGGACGGGCGTGGGATTTCACCGACATCACCGACCAGAAGGAAACCCAAAAAGCGCTCCACAAGGCCAAAGAAGCGGCTGAAGCTTCGGTGCGGGCCAAATCTGAGTTTCTGGCCAATATGAGCCACGAAATCCGCACCCCGATGAACGGCATTATCGGTATGACCGGGCTGTTGCTCGACACGAATTTAGAACCGGAACAATACGAATACCTGGACATCATTCAACAATCGGGCGAAGCACTGCTCACCATCATCAATGACATTCTGGATTTTTCGAAGATCGAAGCCGATAAGCTCGAACTTGAAAAAATCAACTTTGATCTCCGCCGAACGATTGAAGGCGTCGTCGAACTCTTTGCCGAATCCGCTCGCCGCAAAGACCTGGAACTGGTGTGTTTCATTCCCCACGATGTTCCAGGGGCGGTGCATGGTGATCCAGGCCGGTTGCGCCAGATCCTGATCAATCTGGTGGGCAACGCGATCAAATTTACCGAACAGGGTGAAGTCGTGCTCCGGGTTGCACTTTCGGAAGACCATTCAAACCAGGTCGTGCTCCGATTTGACGTGACTGACACCGGTATCGGCATTACACCTGAAGCTCAAAAACGACTGTTTCAATCGTTTTCTCAAGCCGAACTTTCCACCACGCGCAAATATGGTGGGACAGGGCTCGGGCTGGCAATTTGTAAAAAACTGGTTGAGTTGATGGATGGTGAAATCAGCGTCGAAAGCGAAAAAGGAAAAGGGTCAACCTTCTGGTTTACGATTCGGCTCGGAAAACAACCGGCTCAGCATCAGGTAACGGTCACCAATCCGGTTTCCCTCGAAGGACTGCGTGTGCTGGTGGTTGACGACAACGCGGCCAGCCGGACCATGCTCCGACACCAATTGACGTCGTGGAAAATGCTGGTGGCTGAAGCTGAAAAGGGCCCGCAGGCGCTGGAACTGTTACGAACCGCAGTCACGGCCCAATCACCATATGATCTGGCGATCCTCGACTGGATGATGCCCGGCATGGATGGCTATGAACTGGCCTATGCGATCAAATCCGACCCGGCGCTGGCCGCCGTCCCACTGATCCTGTTAACGGCCTTTGGTCAACGAAACAGCAGCCAGGCGGCGAATCAGGCCGCTGGAATTTCAGCCTACCTGACCAAACCTGCCCGACAATCTCAATTGTTTGATTGTCTGCTGACGGTCTTCGGAGGGTCGTCTGAAACGGCAACCGTCTCATCAACGGGTGAAACCCGCTTTTCATCATCAACCTCTCTATCAGTAGCGACTGAAACGATTCAAAAACAGGAAGCCCGCTTCTCGTGCAAGGAGCCGATTCTGGTGGCGGAGGATAACATTGCCAATCAAAAGCTGGCGGTGCGGCGACTTGAAAAATTGGGAGTGCGGGCGGATGTGGCCGGAACGGGCATGGAAGTCCTGGAGGCCCTGCAGCGAAGCCACTATGCCCTGATTTTAATGGACTGTCAGATGCCGGAAATGGACGGATTTGAAGCTACCGCCGAGATTCGAAGACTTGAAAAAAGTGGCGGCCTGCCGGTGTTTGCCCAAACCGCAACGTTGTTTTCCGGGGCTGAACCGCTGAAGTCGCCATATAGCCACATTCCGATCATCGCACTCACCGCCAGTGCCATGCAGGGGGAACGGGAGAAATGTCTTGAAGCTGGAATGGACGATTACCTCTCAAAGCCTTTTAAATTAGAGGAACTCGAAACCATTTTGATGCGCTGGCTTCCCAAAGCCGGAAACACCATGGAGTTGCCGGCATCACCATTTGTGGAGGAAACCCAGCCATTAACCTCAGCCCCCCCTTTCACTTCGGTGGATACGCTTCCCGCCGCTGAACCAACCTCCATTGCCGAGGCCACAACCGTGGACACAACTGAAGTATCACTCCTCGATGAATTGATTGAGGAACTGGGGCTGGATGCCGTCAGTAACCTGATGGTGTTGTTTTTGACCAACACCGAAAACCGATTGCGGGCACTGGAGCAGGCGGTGCTTCAAAACGATCTGTCCGCCGTTGCCAAAGTGGCCCATAGTATCAAAGGAAGTTGCGGCAGCTTTGGTGCCAACCGAATGATGGATTTATGCAAACAAATCGAACTGCACGGGAAAAGCGGCGATTTGAGCAGCGTGCCCTCCTTGCTGACCGAACTCAATCGGGAATTTGTACTGGTTCGTCGAGTGATGCAACACCGATTGGGAAATGAAGAATGAAGAATGTCTCTGCTTCTACCGGATTTTGTGTTGGAGACAAATCAGAAGAACCAATCAGTCAGTACCACCCGCGTCAGTGGGTAGGCATGGCTGCTTCTAACCCCACCCGCTCACGCGGGTGGTACTGACAAGTTCTTTATTTCCAACGTTGACCTGGCATAACACAAATCCGGTAGAAGCAGCATTATCTCAGTCCAAGCTCGTTTTCTTCAGTCTTCTTCTTTTGTAACCGTGTGATTTGCCAACCGGAGAGCACACTTCAAATAAAAAAAGTTTCATTCACCTGCTGAAGAAAAACAGAAAGCTCCTGAAAAAAGCTTGACAATTGAGGGGAGGGGCACCTTATTGTGTGGCAAGCAGGTTTTATTTTGGCCATCTGCACTTCGCCGGGTTTTATGCTCAGGCAAACCAACACGCTTTGCCGGTTGGGTATTCTTCAGTCATCAAGGAACACTTCCTCAAGCCAGACTTCACTTTCAGATGAATACAGTTGAGAGTTCCGCCTTCAGGCGGTCGGTTTTTCTTTTGCCATTCTCGAAACTGTCGGAAATTGCTTGTCGTGCCCGGCTGAAGATCGGGCGTAGATGAGTTCACCAACGTTGAAGTCTACTGGAAACAATGGTTTATGGGTCGAACACTCTTCCGAATCACCATGGTTGCGGTGTGCGCCGCTCTCAGTTTATCCCGGCGGCTCGCTGTGCTGGTTGCCACACCGAAGCCCATGCCCAGTGGAGCGAGTCGGCGCACCGCAATTCCTTCCGCGAACCGTTCTATCAGACCAATGTCAAGCATCTGATTCGTGACCGAAAGATCGCCGTCACCCGCCACTGTGAAAGCTGTCATAACCCGGCGGCCCTGTTTTCCGGAGCACTGTCTGAAAAAGCAACCTTTGCCCGTCCGTTTGACGAAGAAGGGGTGACGTGTTCGGTCTGTCACAGTATTGTCTCGACCAACACAACCGGGATTGGAAGCTATGTGATTGACAAACCAGCGTTGCTTGAAACCGCTGATGGAGCACGACTGGCTGACGTCACCGACCGCGAAATCTTGGAGGACATTCCTTCGCACCGCCGGGCAATGATGCGCCCACTCCTGAAAACCCCTGAATTTTGCGCCGCCTGCCACAAAGCGGCGGTTGTGCCTGAACTCAACCAGCGGAAGTGGCTGCGCTCATTC
>JACQXX010000109.1 GCA_016208495.1 Acidobacteriota bacterium
CGTTCGGCTTTTCCTCCTTCCCGCTCTTCCTGCTTCCTCTTCCTTTCGCCTCCTTTGCCTTCTTCTTCTCTTTGTTCTTCCGCCTTCACCTGGACTTCTCTTTCTGAATTGACCTTTTTTTATTCAAACAAAGAATTGCTGATATTGTATCCAGCAAAATGATCTGTTTCTGCTTTCTATGGCTCATTTGCATTCCAGGTTATAGCTACCGCATTATTTTCATAATTCATAATTCATAATTCATAATTCAATAGGGTGGCGCCAGCCGCCGGAAACCATGCCCCAGCACAATCAGTAAAAACAACAGGTTCCGGGCTGGAAGTGCCGGCCAGAAATATCTGACTGGTCGAGCGGATGACCCTGGATCAGCCAGTCGGTCAGCAATGGTTTCCAGAATCCGCCTTCCACGTGGCCAGTCCCAGATTCCAGTACGCCACTGGAGAGGAATTCCCGACTCACCAACCACGGTTCCGGCCAGTGCACCGGTAATCGCGGCCACCGTGTCAGTATCGCCACCCAGGTCAAGCACCGATGTGAGTGTGGCTTCAAAATTCCCAAAATGTCGGTACCAGGCATAAAGCGCAACTGGAACGGTGTGAAACATATAGCCGGAAACACCTCGCGACAGTCCAAGCCTGTCAGCAAAAGTTTCAACTGAAATCTCTTCATCAATTGCGGCTGACAGCTTTTGGAGCAATTCCCGCCAGTCGGCATCCGTTCCAACCTGATGCAACAGGGCGAGAAAATCTTCTGTGGAAGGTCGTGAGACCGGATTTTCACGCACCACCCAGGCGGCGATATCGGTCACGGCTTGCGCACCGATTACAGCTTTTGGGTCCGTATGGGTAAGCCGGGTTGATGCCGCAACGAAGGCGTTTCTCAGTTCCTGGTTTTCGGCAAAAAATGCTCCAATCGGTGCCGAACGCATCGCCGGCCCGTTGCCAGCCGAGAAAACTCCGCTCCGACTGGGCGGGAACCCAATCCACAGTTTCAAGGTGGCTCGCAAGGTGGCCACGCCAATTCCGGCTGGCAGTGAAGCCACCCAGCCACGCAAACACCATCCCAATCGGCTGGTGAAACGCTCGACAGAGTCTGGATGCGCTAGTAAACTCTGAGCCACGAAAACCGTGTGGTCGGTGTCATCACTCACCATCCCCCAGCCAAAACAAAATCGGTGACGCCAGGTTCCACCATACCATTTTCGAATTCGTTGTCGGGACAGCCCTTCTGCCGGTAATCCGAGCGCATCCCCGACAGCCGTCCCAAGCATTAACCCTCTCAGCCGTTGTGTTCGATCCATCTTTTTGTGTGTTTGGAGGAAGCCGTCTGTTGTTTGTGTCCGCATCGGGCGCAGGCGAAGATCAAAATCCACCTTGTTATGCACCGTTACCACGATACTAACGCCATGATCATTGGTATCAGTGGCGGCACCGGTTCGGGAAAAACCACTGTCGCCAGGAAAATCATTCAAGCTGTCGGCCCTGAAAGAGTGACCTTTGTCCAGCAGGATGCCTATTACCGCAACCTGGGAGACATGCCGATTGAACTGCGCCATCGAGTGAACTTTGATCATCCCGATGCTTTTGATACCGAATTACTTTTAAACCATCTTGAAGCTTTGCGTGAAGGCGAAACCATTGAACAACCAATTTATGACTATGTGACCCACTCACGCAAAGCCGAAGCGATCCATACTGAACCACGTCCCGTCATCATTGTTGACGGCATCTTAATTTTCTTCAGTCCACAAATGCGGGCACTGATGGACATGAAAATTTATGTTGATACTGATGCTGATTTGCGGTTTATCCGCCGATTGGAACGCGACGTTCACGAGCGAGGCCGGTCGGTGGATTCGATTGTCAATCAGTACCTGACGACGGTTCGCCCCATGCATTTGCAATTTATCGAACCGCTCAAACGCTATGCTGATGTGATCATCCCGAAAGGCGGCGACAACGAAGTCGGCATTGACCTGATCACCGAAAAGATCAAAGCCATTCTGGCACGAGCCATTCCAAGCCAACCGGGCTGAAAAAACCAGGGCTGAAGATTCGCAAGCTCAGGGCCTGGGGCTGAAAAAACAAAGTCTTCAGCCCCAAACTCAACCTGATACCGATTTGCAATGGTCCCCTCGTATCAGCAAACAGTTAAGTAATTCAATCAGATAAACTTAGCATACTACTGACTACGGACTACTGACTACAAACTGGTATAATTTTTCAATTAAGGAGCCGAAGCAAGCGTTATGGACTACGATGTTTTGGTTATCGGGACCGGACCAGCCGGACAGCGGGCTGCCCAAACAGCAGCCAAATACAAACCCAAAGTGGCCGTGGTCGAACGAAATCCACTCGTGGGCGGCGCCTCACTCAATACGGGCACCATTCCATCAAAAACCCTGCGCGAAGCCGCTGTTTACCTCTCCGGTCGCCGGTTGCGCGATGTATATGGTGAAAGCTACACGGTGAAAAAAGACGTTACGATGGAAGATCTTGCCATCCGATCCCGTCACGTCACCCAGGCTGAACGCGAAGCCGTCAAACGCCGCCTGACGCATAGCCATATCGAAATTTTTCAGGGCGTGGCCTCGTTTGTGGACCCGCATACCATTCAAATTGCTGGTGCTCCACGAACTCAAACCATCACAGCAGAAAAAATTATCATTGCCACCGGGACACTGCCTCGCCAGCCGCCAGGGATTGAATTCCGGCGTGGGCATATTATGGATTCCGATGCCATCCCGGAAATGACTGAAATTCCACGCAGCCTGCTTGTGATTGGGGCCGGGGTGATTGGCGTCGAATATGCCACCATCTTTGCTTCGCTCAATGTCGAAGTCACGCTTGTGGATGGACGCCCAACCATTCTCGATTTCGTGGACCGCGAAGTGATTGACATGCTGATGTATCACATGCGCGATTTGGGAATTTCGATCCGATTGGGCGAAGCCGTGGCCAGTGTCGAATGGGTTCGCAATGACCGCATCGTCGCCACGCTTGAATCCGGCAAACGCATTATTACTCAAAGTATTCTGGTTGCCACCGGTCGCCGGGCGGCAACTGACAACCTGAATCTGGCGGTGGCTGGACTCCACACGGATGATTCAGGTCGCCTGAAGGTCAATGATTTCTTCCAGACCGAAGTCCCACACATTTATGCCGCTGGGGATGTAATCGGCTTTCCGTCACTGGCATCCACCAGTATGGAACAGGGCCGCAATGCAGCGCGGCATGCCTGTGATCGCGAAGTGTTCCGGCTGAACGAAGTCTACCCTTACGGCATTTACACCATTCCGGAAATTTCAACCGTCGGCAAAACCGAAGCTGAATTGACCAAAGCCAAAATTCCTTATGAAACGGGCGTGGCACAATATCGCGACATCGTTCGAGGACGCATTCTGGGCGATAAAGCCGGGATGCTCAAAATTCTGTTTCATCTGGAAACCCATGAAATTCTGGGCGTTCACGCCATCGGCGAAGGTGCCACGGAACTCATTCACATTGGTCAGGCGGTGATGGCGCACGGCGGAAAGCTCGACTACTTTGTGGATTCGGTCTTTAACTATCCGACGCTGGCCGAAGCCTACAAAGTCGCCGCACTGGATGGAATCAGCAAGCTCAGTTTTGCCTGAACCAGTTTTTCGTCAGTAGTCAGTAGTCAATTAAGCTTATTCAATTGAATAACTTATACCATTCTGGAATAAAGTTTTTGTGCGTGAGCGCAGTCACGTTATTCGATCAAATGGAGTTCGTGGACGATTGACTACGATCTACTGACGAAAAACTGGCATTCGCTACTTATTCAAAGAAGACAGTGATTTGAAACTGGGATAAGCAGGATAAGGGAAGCGGGTTCAGCCTGGAGCACATTCTCAAAATTGAAGCCGAACTGAATCTCTTCTCTGAGGTACCCCAATGAAATCAACCAGTTCAAAACTCCAGACTGTTCTTTTCCTTTCTCTCCTAATGACTGGACTTTGTGTTTCGCAAAGCACCATTGCTCAAACCAAACCGCCCAAATACAAAGCTGTGACCGTGGAACTCAGTATTCCAGGGTTTGGAGAACCCCGTATAAGTGAAATTCCATTGAATCATCGCTTTGGAGGTGGTGGTGGTGGTGGGCGAAGTCTGTGTAGCCTGTCGGCGGAAGAATTAGAGAAAGGTACTGGGATAACAAACTATTCCTTTTCAATGAGTGCCCGGAATTTCCGTGCCAGCCAGCTTGTTATGGTCAACCTTACTTTGACATTGTACCAGAATAATACTCGGATATTGCCTCAAGATGATGAGCCAGGGATTTGCCTCAAAGAAAGGTTATATGTCGGTTATGACGAAGTCCGCGAAGTCTCCCTGCCGCATAACGTCAAGGTCAAACTCTATTTGAAACCGCTAACTCCGCCTGAGAAAAAACCAAAAGCTAAAGCGGCAGAACCAGTTTCTGAACCAATCGAACCTCAACTCCAGCAAAACACTGCAATTGACGATTCTCAAGCCCTGAACCCTGATAAACCCCTATTTCGAATAAGGATGCCGGTGCAGGATTGTGTAGGCCCGATACAACTGTTCAGCCACCAAAACCTGGGCAATTTCATGGGTAAAGGTCAATTTTGAGAGCGACCAGCGCCAGTTGGCCCGCTTTCTGACACTTTCAGCCACGCCGGAAAAGCCACCAATGACAAAATAGAGGTCTTTGGTGGCTTCGTTCTGGTGGCGTTCAATCATTTCCGCCAGTTTTTCAGACGAAACCATCGCTCCCTCAACATCCAAAAGCACCATAAAGGCACTGGCTGGGATTTTTGCCAGAATAGCGGTTGCTTCCTGTTCCTGAGCCCGCCGGACATCACTGGCGGTTGATTCAGCAGCTTCCCGCACGGTCATGACGTCACATCGGACAAATCGCCCCAACCGTCCCAGATAATCCTGAGCCAGGGCTGCCAGATGTGGCGATTTCAGCTTGCCGACCGTGATGAAGTGGATTTGCATAAACCCTTTGGAATGAAGAATGAAGAAACAGAATGAAGAAACAGAAACATGTCTTCCTGGCTCTTGATTTGGAGCCCTAAATCACCGCCAATTCCATTTCACAGGCCGTAAACGACCTGCCTCAATTCAACCACCGCTCCGCGGCGAAAACCAGAACCGAACCAAATTCGAAAACCCGGAACCCGGAACCCGGAACCCGGAACCCGGAACCCGGCATTTTCTTCATTCTTCACTCTTCACTCGCTTCTGGTTATAAGGGATGTCGTAAGCGCGCATTTTTTCATACAGATTCTTGCGGCTGATGCCCAAAATTTCGGCAGCCCGGCTCTTCTGACCACGGGTTGAGCGCAGCACTTCACGGATATAGAGCGCTTCGAGCTGGGCCAGCGTCGGCTGTTGCTTGCGTGAACGGATGATCGAAACGGCTGATGCGACCTGTGATGGAAAGACTTCAAGGCCAAGTACTTCCGAACGTGTCAGCAAGACCGCACGCTCAATCAGATGAAAGAGTTCGCGCACATTTCCTGGAAACGCATACCCGTTGAGCGCTGCCTGACTTTCCGGAGTCAAGGTACAGAGCGGACGGGCATGACGGCGGGCAACCAGTTCTAAAAAGTATTTTGCCAGGGGGAGAATGTCTTCGCGCCGTTCGCGCAAGGGAGGGAGTTCAAGCGGAATCACGTTCAGCCGATGAAACAAGTCAGCTCGAAAGGCACGGCGTGACACTGTTTCAGGCAGATTGATATTGGTCAGGGAAATAAGTCGAGCGTTGAGGGACAGGAGTTGAGTGCCACCAAGTCGGGTAAACCGACGATCTTCGATCACCCGCAGCAACTTGGCCTGAGCTGGCTGTGAAAGACCAGTGACTTCATCGAGCACCAGCGTTCCACCTTGCGCGGCTTCAAAACGGCCTGGTTTGGTTGCCGAAGCACCCGTAAAGGCACCGCGTTCATATCCAAAAAGTTCGGCTTCAAGCAGGTTTTCAGGCAGCGTGCCGCAATCAATTTTGACATAGGCGCCCGATGCCCGGAGGCTGTGTTCGTGAATCCAGCGGGCGAGTAAATCTTTACCGGTTCCGCTTTCGCCGCTGATGAGGAGGTTCGCTTCGGTGGGCGCCACTCTGGCGGCTCGCTCCAGGACTTCCCGCATGGCCAGTGACTGAGCCACGATGATGATTCCTGGATCGGCCTTTTCCGCCAGCCGTTTGTCGGTCTGATTTTCCATAGGCGCACAAAAGCGAGTAGCGAGTAGCAAGTAGCGAATGGTCAAACCAGGATTCTTTTACTTTGATATTGCGGTAATCCCTATGCACGGTTTACTCAACCTGCAGCTTATGAATTCAACTCGTGTTGTCTCTGTTGTTTGACTACTTGCTACTCGCCACTCGCTACTCGCTTTCTACTCAGCGTCATTCGGAATATTGATCCGGCGACCATCGCGCCAGAGGCGTTCCAGGTCATAGAACGCGCGGGTTTCTTTAGTGAAAACGTGGATGATGATGTCACCATAGTCAAACAGGATCCACTCGCCAGCACCTTCTTTGTGGTTGGTGTAGGTGCCCTGCTCACCAAGTTTTTTCTCGATTTCAGAGGCAATGGCTTCGGTTTGACGGGTTGAAGAACCGCTGCACAACAAAAAGTAATCAGCAAAGCTGGTCACCTGGGAAATTTCTAAAATAACAATATCAAAGGCTTTCTTTTCTTGGGCTGCCCGAATGGCAGTCCAGAGACGCTCATCCTGAACGTCACTGGCGGAAGAAAGCACCGCATCCAGTTGCGAAGAGGGAGTTGGCATCAATTCGGTCATGTGATCTTGATTCTACTTTTCTGGTAAAGCTGATACGTGTAGATGTAGCGTTCCACCATCGGCGGAACATATTGCGCGATGGACTTTCCTTGACTGACAGCGGCGCGAATTTCCGTTGCGGAAACGTCTAACGCCACCAGATCCGTCAGAAAAATCCGTTTGTTAGGGGCGGTCAGTTCAGTTGAAATTGTTGAGAGCGAAAACCCATTTCGAAAATCAACCACCCGGTTCTCACCAAATCGTTCGCGATGGAAGGTGGCATCTCCCAGGTCATATCCTGGGCGCGACATCACGATGATGTGGCAGAGGTCAATGAGCGTCTGAAATTTATACCATTGGTGGAGCATTCCAAACGAATCGGCGCCCATGAGAAAGAAAATATGGGCATTCGGTCCATAGCTGTCGCGAAACGTACTCACTGTTTCAACTGTGTAGGGCTTTTCCGGCGCAAACAGTTCAATGGTTGAAACTCGACTGTGTTCCGAATGGAGTGTGGCCAATACGGTCATTGCGTGGCGGTGATAGGCCGTGGTCACCTGCTCAAATTGTTTGTGAGGTGGGCTGCAGGTTGGAATAAACAGCAACTCGTCAAAGCTGAACAGACCAATCAAACTTTCAGCCAGGCGCAAATGACCATAATGAATAGGATCAAAAGTTCCCCCAAACAGTCCAATTCGGCGCGGTGTTCCCATACCCTCACTCTTCGACAACCGCAGTAACAACGGGTTCAACCACGACCGATGGTTGAAAAATTGATGGCGGTGCGGGCTGTTTGGCTTTTAACTCCGTTAATTTCTGGTCAACTCGATAGATCAGCGGTTTGACGCCTTCACCCGTAACTGATGAAATCACAAAGAGTTCCAACCCACGGGCCTTGCAAAAATCACGCAGGGCGTCGGTTCGTTCAGATGATTGCACCACGTCCTGCTTGGTGGCCACCACGATTTGCGGACGCTCGGCAATCTCAGCATTGTAGAAGCGCAATTCACGCATGATCGTTTCATAGTCCTGTATCGGATCACGACCTGAAAACTCTGATACATCAATCAAATGGAGCAGCAACCGCGTTCGTTCGACGTGGCGCAAAAACTGCAGGCCAAGGCCGTGGCCTTCGTGGGCGCCTTCAATCAAGCCTGGAATATCAGCCACAACGAAACTGCGGTAATCTTCCAGTTGAACCACGCCCAGGTTGGGTACCAGTGTGGTAAATGGATAGTCGGCAATTTTGGGTCGCGCCGCGGAAATCACTGAAATCAAAGTGGATTTCCCGACATTTGGATATCCGAGCAAGCCAACATCCGCCAGAATTTTGAGTTCAAGCTGCAGATAGCGCATCTCGCCGGGGTACCCAGGTTCGTGTCGGCGCGGTGCCCGGTTGGTTGACGTCGCAAACTGGGCATTGCCGCGTCCGCCGCGTCCGCCGGCAACCACCAGCACTCGCTGACCCGGTTCCATTAAATCCGCCACGAGTTCATTGGTATCAAAATCAAAGACCTGGGTGCCAATCGGTACTTTGACAATCATATCGGCGCCGCTTTTGCCGTGGCAGCAACTGCCCTCGCCGTGTCGGCCACGATCAGCCTTGTATTGTGGGTTATAGCGAAATGAAAGCAGGGTGTTCATCTGGTCGGAAGCCTCCAGGTACACCGAGCCTCCATTGCCGCCATCCCCTCCGGACGGACCGCCGCGAGGGACAAATTTCTCACGTCGGAACGCCAAACAGCCGTTCCCACCGTGACCGCCTTCGACATAAATTTTAGCTCGATCAATAAACATATAGCAAAAAACACAAAGGCACGGGACTGCTCTGGTCAGCCCGTGCCCGTGAAGAGTGGAAACCTGTGAGGACAATGAATGCTGGAAAAATTAGACAGCGGCGGCAGCCTGAGCCTGTGGTACCACGGCTGGAGTTGGATACACGCTGATGTATTTTCCTTTACGTCCCTTGTCTTCGAATTTGACATAGCCGTCAACACAAGCAAACAACGTGTCATCGGAACCGATGCCAACATTATTGCCGGGCTTGTATCGTGTCCCGCGCTGACGCACCAAAATCGAACCACCTGTCACAAACTGACCACCAAAACGCTTTACACCAAGGCGTTTTGCGTTTGAATCGCGACCGTTTCGCGAACTACCGACACCTTTTTTGTGAGCCATAACAAAAACCTCTCTCAACCAATGCGAAATCTTATGATATAGAATTGCCTGTGAGCAGCGCCACGGACGCCATTAGGCGATGGATTCAATGCGCACCGCCGTAAATCCCTGGCGATGACCTTGTTTCCGCTTGTATTGCTTGCGGCGCTTGAATTTAAAAACAATGACCTTCGGGCCGCGGCCCTGTTCAACCACAACACCCTTCACGGCGGCACCGTTGACGGTTGGCTGTCCAATTTTGATTTCCGAGCCATTGGAAAGGACCAACACCTGGTCAAATTCGACCGATTCTCCAACATTGGCTGCCAGGGATGGAAAGCGAACCACTTCCCCTGCCTGAACACGAAACTGCTTGCCTCCAGTTAGAACGACTGCGTACGACACAAAGGACTCCCTCCAGGGTTTTGATCAACCCTCTCGATGTGATGATATCTTCTTCTGTATTGAAGCGAAAAAGTGTGCTTTTTGAGAAAAGGGGCATTATACGAACGAAAAAAGGAAATTGTCAACCTCAAGGGACAAACTTGGAAGTTTCAAGAATGATCTGGAAAAGCCCGAAATTAGACTGAAAAATTTACTGGAACCTTTCACCGACTCAAGCGTAAAGGCTCTTCTGAAACTTTTCTTTCCATTTCAGCACTAACTCCCAAACAATCCGTGAGACAAAACTCCAGGCCATCTTTTATCGTCCCGGAGGTGTATTTTGACTCAGTTTCCTTTGTCAAATAAGCCATTATCTACTGGAAGTGTCTTTCCGATCACATATTCTTGGATGGAACCTAAACCTGAGATCACATCGCTGGTCACGCCACAATCCATTCTTGGGGTCAGCGCCTGGGCACAGGATGCGCGTTCAATCCTGCACGCCCACGCCTCGCATGACCGTCCCCTGATTTTGATCGGGGAACCCGGTACCGGAAAACGCTTCCTTGCACGCCAACTTCACCATTTAAGCCATCGCAGCCACCAGCCGTTTATTGCCATTGAATGCCAAACGCTGTCACCAGCTTCACTCCGGGCGGCATTACTGGGATTGTCCACGATGGGAGCCAGCACAACCGGGCAAGGGCTGCTGGAACTGGCACGCGGCGGCACGCTTTATCTCGGAGGGCTCGTCGCCTGGCCGGCGGAGTTGTCTGACTTGCTGGCTCGGATCGACAGTTCGAGTACGCTCCTTCCACCCTTTCCAAAACCGACAGCCAGTTTCCAACCGCATCTGGTGACTTCCCAATCACAGGCACATTTTGATGTTCGCCTGGTGTTTGGCCTGTTGCCGGTGGGCGAAGCCGATGCCCGTGAAAGCTGTATTGCTCAGGCCGACCGACTGGTCATTCCACCTCTGCGGGAACGCAAAGCCGATATTGAAATGCTGGCTGAACATTTTCTGAGTGAATTTCTGCAAACACTGGGCCGGGAGGACCGATCCCTGGGACCCGATGCCCGACGACGGCTGCTTGAGTACGAATGGCCGGGCAACATCAAAGAACTCAAAAGTGCGATGCTGTATGCTGTGCACCATCTGCGAACCAAGCCGGTCAGTCTCCCGGATTTACCGCCGCCGCTGGGACAGGGCGAGCCACAAGAAAATAATTCATCCCTGAGTGAACTCGCTCAACAAAATCTATCGCTCCAGGACGCAGTTGAAGCTTTTGAAAAACAACTCATCACCGAAGCGCTCCGCCGCACCGGTGGCCACCAAACACGGGCGGCCCAGATTCTGGGAATCAAATTAACCACCCTCAACATGAAACTGGCCCGGTTTGGAATTGACCCGCGAACCATGCGGTTTCAGTAACCTGAAGTATTTTTCCGCTTGAGAGAGAGGCAAGGGGACTGTTTCATCCCTTGCCCTGCTCTGCGTCTTTGAGTCCCCGTGGGTACTCCGCCTTCCTCACTCCTGCCTTGATCAAACCTTCCACCAGAAGCTCTTACAGCGACAAAGTTTCACGAATAATCGGGTATACCAGCGACAAAAACTGGTTCACAATTCGCCCTGAAACGCCCCAAATCGGATCCCGATCACCATAGTGATAAAAGTACACCGGTCGAGTCCGACCCAGCACCTGAAACTGGCGGACCTCCAGAGCCTGGGGCTGATCAATGATTGGAATCGGTACTTCAATCAGATATTCAATTTCGTGGGCATTGATTTGAAACTCATACGGGTACGGAATCCACCCAACCACTGGTGTAATCAAGTACCCGCTCATGGTCAGGAATTCGTCCATTTCCCCTAGCAATCGCACATCCTGGCGACTCAGCCCAATTTCCTCCTCGGCCTCACGGAGCGCGGTGACCTGCGGGGTTTGATCTTCCGGATCAACTCGACCACCAGGAAAAGCCACTTCGCCGCTGTGATCGCGCAGTTTGGTGGAGCGCTTGGTCAACAATAAATGCGGGATATTGTCTTTTGAAAAAATTGGCACAAGCACCGCTGCCGGAATATAGTCCCAATCAGCACGAATCTGTTTGGAACGCGATGCCAGCAGGTGCGTGACACGATCCGTGATCTCCGGTTTCATGGCACTTCCTTCACAAGGTTTCGGTTTCCGGATATCAATTTCCACTGTGAAACCATTTCAATTCAAGAATTTCCGACCAAAAAGGACTCCTTATGACGCTTTTGGCCCGCTACATTTTTTTTGCCAGTGGACGGCAAGAACTCAGAAAAAGCTCACGGCACATTGGCCTGACATTGGCTTTGATTCTTACCGGCACGGTCACGACCTTAGCACAGGAACGACCCGCAAACGAGATTGCCACGCGAATCTCACCTCAAACGACACGCCCGTCCTCGCGTCCCACTCCCCCATCACCCCAACCCGGTGAAGCGGTCAGTTCTGAAACTGAATCGCCCGAACTAGCGATAGCCAAAGAACTTCGCGCTCTGGTCAAAGCCGTGGAATCAATGCGCGACCAGCAGCAAGCGCAGGTGGCCGTCAGTTTTCTGCAGGTTCAACAATCACGC
Organism: Acidobacteriota bacterium; assembly: GCA_016208495.1. Classification (NCBI taxonomy): domain Bacteria; kingdom Pseudomonadati; phylum Acidobacteriota; species Acidobacteriota bacterium. The sequence goes on from JACQXX010000109.1 coordinate 11,920, forward strand.
TTGAGCACGCTCGAACAACAGATGACCACGACCCGCACCCAACTGACACAGCTCAAGCTCAGACAAGAACAAAACCAGGTTCGAACAGGCAATATTCGCAACGAATTGATTGGCCGGACAATTCTGGATCAAGCTGAAGGAGAACGAATTATACGCGCTGAAATCCAGGCCGAAGATGCCCGCTTGCAAAAGGAAATTCTGGCAACCGAGCAACAACTGCTTCTGATGCAGCAGGAATATGATCAAATGAAGTTCGAGACCCAGCAAATTCGTGATCAAATTTGGAATTATCTGCGAGCAACTCCCACAACGAATGAATGAAGATTGATGACATTTGACACTCAGCCAGACTACAATCAGGGCTTCTACATAATCTGCTTGACCATCGTTCGCACAATTCAAAAAAAGGTAGTCAGCCATTAATCTGGCCAATGAATTTTTTAGGTGGCCAGAGTGTTGCCGATCCCTGCAACGTGTCAGGTGAATTTCTCGAATTTCTTCATTTCTAAAAACTCTGGAGTTGAATTCTCGCCGCCATGTACTCACTGATCATTCGTTCACCTGGTTACCCGCCTCAGAAAGTTCGTCTGGTCCGTCCACAAAATACCATTGGACGTTCGGTTCGGGCTGACATTGCAATTCCAGATTCTTTTGCTTCGCGCCTGCATGCACGCCTTCAGGCTGAAGAAAACGGATATATCCTGGAAGATTTGCAAAGCGCCAATGGCACCTACTTCAATGGAATGCGGGTGAGTGTGCCGATTCGGCTCAAACCGGGAGATGTGATTCGGATTGGTGAAACGGATCTGGAATTTGCCAGCGATACCATTCACTCAGTCAGTAACCTTTCACGGACAGCCGTGTTTCTGGCCGATAGTTTGCCAGCCGCCGCTCCGGAAGCGACGATTGGGATGGCCGGATTTCGGGCAACGGATGAAATTCTGGGACGTGCCTCCGGGCAATTAGGTGGAAAAACCTCAATGGTGGCACCAAAGATGCCCAGCGGCGCCAGTGCCATCGAGGTCAGCGGGCCACCGACCGATCCCAAACGCCGGTTGCTCGCCCTGGTCAGCAAGGTGGGTGTGGCACTTTTATCCAACTCTGACTTAGACGAAGTGTTGGACCAGGTAATGAACATCGTCTTTGAATCCCTGCCGGTTGAGCGGGGGTATTTGATGATGAGCAATGAAAACCAGTCGGAACCAAATGCCAGTTCGCTCATCTGCAAGGTGGCCCGTGTGGGAGGAAAATCCATCAGTGGAGAGGTGACCTTGAGCCGCCATATCACTGAACAGGTGCTGGTGGCCCGAACGGCGGTTCTGACGCTGAATGCCCAGCAGGATCCACGATTTGCCGGCCAGCAATCCATTGTGCTTTCCGGGACCCGGTCCGTGATGGCGGTCCCGCTTGCGCTGGGTGATCAGGTTCACGGGCTCATTTATGTTGAAAACCCCTATGAGCAACGCTTTACCCCAGATGATCTGGAGGTGTTGACCACCATCGCCAGCGTGGCGGTGATTAAAATTGAAAATGCTCGATTGCTGGAAGAACGGCTGGAAAAACAACGCCTTGAAGAAGAAGTAGCCCTGGCCGGACGAATTCAGGCTTCGATGCTGCCACGCTGCGACCCGGAACTGCCTGGTTTTGAACTGGCTGGACTTTCACGACCAGCGGCTGGGGTGAGCGGCGACTATTATGATTACATCCGGATTTCAGACAGCCATCTGGCCGTCGTGATTGGTGACGTTACAGGCCACGGTATTTCATCCGGGTTGCTGATGGCACTTGCCAAAGGTGGTCTGTTAAATCAGGTCATTATTTCGAGCAAAGCCGAAGACGTGATGACCGCCATGAACACGTTGATTTATGAAAATGGGAGTCGGCGTGACCTGATGACCTTCTGCTACCTGCTCGTCAACCTCTACTCCGGTGAAATCTCGCTCTCAAATGCGGGCCACCCCTTTCCGTACTGGTTCCAATCCCCAACCCGAACTGTTCACAGCATCGAAATTGGGGCGTATCCACTGGGGGCAAAAGCCCTGGCGGTCTATCCGGCCCAAACTCTCACCATGTCCGTCGGCGATGTGATCGTAATCTATAGTGACGGGATTGTTGAGCTGCAAAATACACGCAAAGAACAACTTGGCTATCAACGATTTGAAACCATGATCCGCGATATTGCCCATAAACCGGCGCGTGAAATTTGCGAAGGACTGGTGGAATCAGCTTTGAAATTTTCAGCCGGGTGTCTCCCCGAAGATGATATTACGGTTGTCGTTCTCAAACGCCGACCACCGCTCGTCCGCTGATGACAAGGTGACAAGGTGACAAGATGACAGGGTGACACAACGACAGGGTGACACAACGACAGGGGGCAGGTACAACCAAAGCGAATTGTTTTACGACTCACTACTCGCTACTCGCTATTATGCGCTACTCGCTTTGGGGGTTCTTGTTATGCGTCTGTCGTTGATTTTTGTTTGCCTGTTGACAGCCTGCTCAACCCTGGGAAATTCCAACACCTCACCGCTGGTTGTGTCGCCCACGAATACAAATGCCTCAAATCAACTCATTGATCGCGTGCGGGTTCCAGTTGGGTATCAGCGATTGAAACCGCCAACTGGGAGCTTTGCCAACTGGTTGCAGCACCTCAAGCTCAAACCTGGTACTCCTGCCGTTCACCTTTTTGATGGTTCACTGAAGAGAAACCAAAGCGCACACGTTGCGGTGGTTGACATTGATACTGGCACCACTGATTTGCAGCAATGTGCCGATGCCGTGATGCGGCTTCGGGCTGAATATCTCTTTTCATCCGGAAAAAAATCTAAAATTGCCTTCAATTTTACCAGCGGCTTTCGGTGTGATTTTGCAAAGTGGGCCGAAGGGTACCGCCCTGAAGTCACCGGAAATACTGTGCGCTGGGTCAAAACGGCTTCAACCGATGGTTCTTACAAAAGCTTTCGGGAATATCTGATCCCAGTTTTTACCTATGCGGGAACGGCATCGCTCAGTCAGGAACTGAAACCAGTTTCCAACACCCGCGAAATTGAAATCGGCGATGTTTTTATTCAAGGAGGGTTTCCAGGCCATGCCGTGATTGTGGTGGATGTGGCCACGCATCAACAAACCAAAGAACGGCTGTTTTTGCTGGCTCAAAGCTATATGCCCGCCCAGGAAATCCACCTTCTACGCAATCCAACCAATAATCAACTCAACCCATGGTACAGCGCGAATTTTCAAGGAAATGTTGAAACACCAGAATGGACTTTTCCTCCTGGCAGCCTGAAGCGGTTTGGTGAGTAGTCAGGAAGAGCGAAGTAGCGAGTCGCGAACAGAAAGCGAGTAGTGAGTAGCGAGTAGTGAGTAGCAAGTTGCAAACAGTCAATCCAGGATCAATTCCCAGTTTAATTCAAATGATTGCTCTGAAAATAAAAGGTTTATAGACAGGTGCTCTGTCTGACTACTCGCAACTCGCAACTCACTACTCGCTTACTTGAGCCCTTCTTCCCCAGCCTGCCTGAGAAACGCCCAGGTGAAAATACTGGAATGATTATCCTGCCACGTCACACCCAGCGCATATCGCCCGACGTGGTGCATCGAAGTTACTTCAAATTTTGTGACATCACCGAGCAGTGGAAGACTGAGCGAGCGTTTTTTCTTTTCAGGCTCAACGGGGACTTCTTCAACCAGTTTGGGATGTGGATTTTCGCCACGTTCCTGAGCACAGGTGGCACAAGGGCAAACCCGCCGAAGGCTCATCAATCGGAACACGCTTTTTTCACCATCGCGCCACACCAGTTCCATGGTGGCAGTTGAGCGGCTCACATTGACCGCTTCCGGAAATAATTCACCTGACATAGTCGGATTCTTCCTTCGATTGTGGTTGTAATTGCTGGAAATATGGGGCTTTCCCCATGGGGTGTTTGGTGATAACATACGCCCCTCTTATCGCCGGGCGCAATCCAAGCAAACGGCACTTTTTTCAGCAATCCCAAATATCATCCCAAACACGATACCCAAATCCAACATCACTGTGTAAGGAAACGTCTGCCATGTCTTCAGAAACCCCACGCGAATTGAAAGTGGGCGATCCCGCACCAGCTTTCAGTTTACAAACCGGCGACGGAACCACCGTCAACCTGTCTGATTTCAAAGGTCAGCGCGTCGTGCTTTATTTCTATCCACGCGACAACACACCAGGATGCACCCGTGAAGCCTGTGGGTTTCGCGATGACCTGGCCAAACTCAATTCCCTGCGCGCTCAGGTGCTGGGAGTGAGCACCGATAGTGTGGCGTCGCACAAAAAATTTACCGAGCAATACCAGCTCAATTTTCCGTTGCTTTCCGACCCGGAAATGACAGTCTCGCAGGCATATGGCGTCTGGCAGGAAAAAAGCAACTATGGGAAAAAATACTTCGGCATTGTTCGAACGACCTTCATCATTGATGAAGAGGGCAACATCAGCCGGATCTTCCGTCGGGTGAAAGTTGATGGGCACACTGAAAAAGTGCTCGAAGCTTTAGCTGCCAAATAAGACCAGTTTGTAGTCAGTAGTCAGTAGTCAGTAGTTCGCTCAGTTTATTTGGTTGAACCACTTGACTATTTGCTCATACCGAAGATTTCGTTGCAAAGTGGCATACGACCATTTTGGAATGAACCCTTGCATTACGGGAAAGCTAAAGTATTGAAGAAATTGTATTTCCCTGAACCCTGAACCCTGAACCCTGAACCCTCAATGGTACAAGGTCAGTCCCTCCCAACAACCGATCCCAATCAAAGCTGTTTTCCATGGAAATTCCGATTCTTACCACTGAGCGCCTGTTGATGCGGGCATTTCGTGAATCAGACCTTGATGAGTACGCCGCCATGTGTGCTGATCCGGAGGTCATGCGCTACCTGGGCGAAGGTCACACGCTGGCCCGGTGGGAAGCCTGGCGGCAGATGGCCATGATCATGGGTCACTGGCAATTACGTGGATACGGAATGTGGGCAGTCGAAGAAAAATCAACTGGAAAATTGCTGGGCCGAATCGGGTGTTTTTACCCCGAAGGCTGGCCCGGATTTGAAATCGGCTGGACACTGAGCCGTACTGCCTGGGGCAAAGGATTTGCCACCGAAGGGGCCCGGGCGGCTCTCGACTTTGCGTTTCACAGGCTCGATCAAGATCACGTCATTAGTTTGATTCGTCCCGACAACCAGGCTTCCATTCGCGTGGCAGAACGCCTTGGCGAATCGCTCGAAGGCTCAGTCACTCTCTTCGGAGGCGAAGCGCTGATTTATGGGATTCATCGTCCCTGAGAACCAGGGGCTGAGGGCTCAGGGCTGAAGAAGACCTGAAGCTATCTGAGCCTGTTTTCAATCCTTCGGCTCCAGGTCCGAAAAAGCCAGATCCCAGACAACTCTCACAAATTCTAAGAAAAAAAATATCCAACACCATTCAGGCCAAACATCTACCCGAATACTCACTTCTGACGATCTCACTTTATCTTTGTGTTTTCTTTCACTTCGGAGTCTATTCAATGAAGGTTCGTTCTTTGTCTTTGTTGTGCCTGGCACTCTTTTTTTCAACCATACCGGGCATTGCCCAACACGCGGGAACTGCGTCTCAGAACCTGCTCAAACCCCGAACCCCGAACCCTGAACCCCGAGTTCAGTCAACTCAGCAGAAAAAAGAGTTGACCCTCGATGATGTGGCAACCCCATTTCGATTTTTTGGGGATACCGCCGATGTGCAATGGCTGCCTGACGGACAGGCATATTTGATCGAAAATCCATCCGGCGGCGGATTGGCCAAAGTTGACGTTGCAACTGGCCGGATGACGCCGTTTCACGATGCCCCGCGAATTGCTCAAGGGTTAAAAACCACTGGGCTAGGTGACTCAGAGGCCAATATTTTGGCGTCACTCAGCAATTGCACATTCAACGCCGGGTACACAGCGGCTCTTTTTGATTACAAAAACGATCTCTTTGCCTGCGATCTGACCACCGGTAAAGCTATTCGGCTGACCAATTCACCAGATAAAAGCGAACTCGAAGCCAGTTTCAGCCCTGATGGACAGTGGGTTGCCTTTGTTCGTGATTCCAATCTGTTTGTGGTTTCCGTGGCTGACGGCAAAGAGCGCGCGCTCACTCAGGACGGAAGCGAGAAGATCTTCAACGGTTATCTCGATTGGGTGTATGAAGAAGAAGTCTATGGTCGCGGTACCAAACGCGCCTACTGGTGGGCCCCCAATTCATCGGGTCTGGCTTATCTGCGGATTGACGACACTCAGGTGCCGCCCTTTACGGTGATTGATGACCTGGTGCCGGCCCAAAAGATCGAAGTCACCAACTATCCGAAAGTCGGTGATCCCAACCCACTGGTCAAACTTGGCGTCGCCAGCGTCCAGGCTGGAAGCACTCAATGGATGGACCTGTCGGCCTACCAGCCGATTGAATTCCTCATCACCCGTGTCGGCTGGAAGCCTGATTCAACCAGCGTGGTGTTTGAAGTCCAGGATCGAATTCAAACCTGGATGGACCTGAATCTGGGCAATGCGCAGTCTGGAAAACTCCAAAAGCTGGTGCGCGAAGAAAGTAAAGCCTGGGTGGATGTGGTGGAATTGCCGCTCTGGATACCAGATGGCACCTTTTACTGGCTCAGTGACCGCTCTGGATATCGCCACCTCTATCACTTTGGGGCTGATGGCAAACTGATCGCTGCCGTGACCAAAGGCAACTGGGATGTGCGTGACTTTCACGGTGTTTCAGCCGATGGCTGGGCTTACTTTTCAGGAACTGAACGCTCGTCAATTGGCAATGATGTGTATCGCATCAAAACCGACGGCTCGGGCCTGCAACGCTTGAGCAATCAGAACGGCACCCACACAGCCAGCTTCAGCCCGGCACTCAATGCCTTTGTTGATACCTGGAGCAACCTGACCAAAGCCCCGAAATCACAACTCTTGAGCAATAACGGGACGCTGATTCGCACACTGGCTGAAAATAAAGACAACCCGTTGCGCGAATACAATGTAGGCAGCAGCGAACTGCTCAAAGTCTCCACCCGCGATGGCTTTGAAATGAATGCGCTGATGATCAAGCCGCCTGATTTCGACCCGACGAAGAAATATCCGGTATTGACTCACACCTACGGCGGTCCTGGTTCGCCCCAGGTGCGCGACTCCTGGATTGGCCGCTGGACACTCTGGCATCTGTTTATGGCCCAAAAAGGCTATATCGTCTGGATTTGCGATAACCGATCCGCCAGCAACAAAGGTGTGGCTTCGGCCCACCCAGTCTATCGGAATCTGGGCGAACTGGAATTACGCGATTTGGAAGACGGTGTCAGCTACTTGAAAAAACTCCCCTATGTTGACGGGAGTCGGATTGGGATCTGGGGCTGGAGTTACGGCGGCTATATGACCGCTTATGCCCTGACGCACAGCACCACCTTTAAAGTCGGGATTGCCGGCGCTCCGGTCACCGATTGGAGAAACTACGATTCAATTTATACCGAGCGGTATATGGGACTTCCCATGGATAATCCAGAAGGCTACCGCAAAAGCTCGGTGCTCGAAGCGGCTGGAAATCTTCACGGCAAACTGCTGCTGATCCACGGACTCATTGACGACAACGTTCACCCGCAAAACAGCGTGCAGTTGATCGAAGCCTTGCAAAAAGCTGGGAAACAGTTTGACTTTATGGTGTATCCAGCTTCACGGCACGGTGTTTCCCAACCACATCGAGTCAAACACCTCCAAAAACTGATGACACGGTTCATCACAGAAAATCTTTAATGAGACAAAGGATTGACACTCATGATCTATGGATTAATCGTCGGTTTGCTGATCCTTGGCCCGCTCCTGGTTTTAGGAGGTGCCAATCTACTTCGGGTAATTCTTGAGAAAGCTGGTCACCCATCAGGACTTGCCATCTTGTTTCTGACCGAAGTCTGGGAACGGTTGAGCTACTACGGGATGCGCGCGTTGCTGGTGTTGTACATGGTCGAAGCGATGACAGGCGGTGGGTTTGGGTTTGCAAATGCCAAAGCCACTCAGATTTATGGGTATTACACCTCAGCCGTTTACCTCACCGCAATTCCAGGCGGATGGATTGCGGATAACATCCTGGGCGCCAAAAATGCAGTTATTTTGGGCGGGATTATCATCGCACTGGGACAGTTTACCCTGGCGGCTCCATCGCCGGAGGTTTTCTACCTGGGATTGTTTTTGATCATCATTGGCACTGGTTTCTTGAAACCCAATATCAGCGCCATGGTTGGGGCGCTCTACAAGCAAGGCGATGTCCGGCGAGATGCAGGGTTTTCAATCTTCTATATGGGAATCAACTTAGGAGCATTGCTTGCCCCGCTGACCTGTGGCTTTGTGGCCCAGGACCCACGGTTTAAAGCCTGGTTGATTCAATCAGGTGTTGATCCACATACCTGCTGGCGGTGGGCTTTTGCAGTCGCTGGGTTTGGAATGTCTCTGGGCGTAATGCAATTCCTGTTTGGTCGCAAATACCTGGAGGCAGTCGGCAATCGCCCAATTGGTAAATCGGCCTCAGCCGAAGCCGTTGCCAATGCGAAAAGTCAGCAACCTGAAGGGTATGACAAGCCAATCACCAGGGAAGACTATAAACGGCTGGGCGCAGTTATCATTTTTTGTACCTTTGCGGTACTGTTTTGGGCCGTGTTTGAACAGGCGGGGTCCAGTCTGACGTTGTTTGCCGATCAGATGACCAACAACCAGGTTCTGGGAATCCCTTACCCATCAAGTTACTATCAGTCAGTCAATCCATTTTTCATTATTGCTCTGACACCGCTTTTTGCCTGGATGTGGGTGAAATGGGGTGAAAAACAACCTTCAACCCCTTTGAAATTCGGGATTGGGTTGTTCTTTGTCGGTGTGGGATTTGTAGTTGCGGCTTATGCCTCATCAATCGCGGGCAGCACCAACGCCAAAGTGGCAGCCTGGTGGTTGATCGCAGTTTACTTTATTCACACCGTTGGTGAACTGTGCCTCAGCCCGGTTGGACTCAGTACGATGACCAAACTGGCCCATCCAAAGCTGGTCGGCATGGTCATGGGGATTTGGTTTCTGGCACCGGCTATCGGCAACTTCATTGGTGGCTTTGTGGCCGGGTATTTCGACGCGAAGGATCCAGCCATTGTTGTGAAGTTGTTTGGCATTTTAGGGTGTGTTGCCATTGGGGGAGGGGTCGTGATGGCGCTACTCACTCCGGTTATTCGGAAGCTGATGGGCAATGTGAGATAAGCACCAGGTCTCCAGTTTGTTACCCACAAAAACCAAAGGGCGGTTCACCATTCAGGTGAACCACCCTTTTTTATTTCTACTTCACTACTTCACTATTTCGCTACTTCACTATTTCGCTCATTTTTTCGCTTTGGCCGCTTTGACCAGCTTTGGTTGGAGCGGGTCGAAGTCGCCCATTTTGAGAATGGTCGGAGTCACTTTCAGTGCGCTCAGGTCTTTTTCAAAGACTTTGTAGTCACCAACCAGCACGATGACCGGTGTGGAGACATTCAACTGCCGTTTGGCGAAGTCCTGCGCCTGGGCAACCGTCACGCCATTCACGTTGGGGATAAATTCATCCAGGGTCTTGAGGTTCTGTCCAAGGTGGATGGTGGTTGCCACCTGCTCCATCACAGCCTGAATAGATTGCAATTCCTGGACAAAGTCTCCGGTGGTGGCCAGCTTGCGGGTGGCCAGTTCTTCGTCGGGAATTGTTTCCGCTTGAATGCGCTTCATCTCATCCAGAAAAATCTGGACGACTTCAAAGGTAGACTGGGCTTTGGTGCTGCACCGGGTTCGGAAGAGTCCAATCCCTCGGCCAGCCACCAGATTGCTCCGGGCGCCATAACTCAAACCACGTTTAATGCGGATTTCCTTATTGAGCCGGGCTGAGTATCCATCCCCCAACACGCTATTCATCACCAGTCCCTGGAAGTACCGGGGATCAATCTGGGTAATGCCTGGATGTCCAACCCGGACTTCGGTTTGGGCCGCGCCTGGTTTATCAATCACCACACATTGAAGTTGTTTGGCCATCGTCGGTTGTGTCAATCGGGCCGCTTTGGGCGCCTTGCCGGGCTTCCAGGCGCCAAAGGCTTTTTCAGCTTTGGCAAAGGCTTCGTCTGGGGAAATATCGCCGCCAACCACCAGGAAAGAAGTGTTGGGGACATAGTTTTGCTTATAGAAATTGACCACCTGGGCACGGGTCAGTTTTTTGAGTGTATCGGGCGTTCCCATCAGCGGTGTTCCAGCCGGGGTCATTCCAAACACAAGGCGGCGCAGGGCAGTGTCGGCAACAAAGGACGGCGTGCCATACTCAACCTGTAATTCACCCAGAAGCTGCTCGCGAAGCCGTTCGATTTCCTGCGGTTTAAACGCCGCGTTTTGAACCAGATCGGCCACCAGTTCAAACCCAAGCTGGCTGTGTTCGGTGAGAACGGCTGATGAAATTTCGGCTGATTCATAAGCGGCGCTGGCTGAAAGGGTGCCGCCGATTGAATCAATCGCTCCGGCAATCTCCTGAGCACTGCGGGTTTGTGTCCCCTGATCAAGCATTCGGGCGGTGAAAAAGGCCAGTCCGGGGGTTGAGGTTCCCGCTGTGGCCGAACCAGCTTCAGTGACCAGTTGCAGGGCGACAATTGGCAGGCTGTGATCTTCCACGACATATACCCGAAGTTGATTGGGCAGCGTTTTTGAGACAACCTTTGGAAAAGCGACTGATTTGGGCGGGTCCAATGGCGGGAGCTTTTGATATTGCGCCTGATTGGGTTGAAAAAATCCACTCATCACAACCAGTGCTGGCAGTACCAGACTGAGCAGATACATTTTTTTCATGCGATTGAATGTTCTCATTTGGCACCTCCGGCAGTTCCTTTGGTTGTGTCGGCGGCTTCGGGTAAGGACACGTAAATTACCGTTCGATTCTGGGGGGTGAAGTACTTTTTGGCCACGGCCTGAACATCAGCGATGGAAACCGCCTGCAACTGCTCCATATCTGTCAGGGCGCGATTCGGATCGCCAAAAAATGTTGCCGCCTGGCCCAGCGCTTCAGCCCGTTCCATCAGCGATTGCCAGCCATTGAGTTTCGAAGCCAGCAATTGATTCTTTGCCTTTTGGAGCTCTGATTCTGTGACGCCTGAGGTCTGCAGTTTTTCAATCTCAGCCAGCAAGGATTTTTCACCTTCTGGTAAAGTTTTTTCCGGCGCCAGCGTGGCAACAAAACTGAACAGATTGGGATGTTCTGAAAAATACCCGCTCCCATTGGCCTCAGTGGCCAGCCCCTGCTGGTACACCAGTGATTGATAGAGGCGTGAGCTTTGACCATTAGAAAGGATGGCGCCCAACAACCTGAGGGCATAGCTGTCAGAGTGACCATTCCCTGGGGTATGAAATGCAATCCTGACCTGTGGCAATGGGGCATTTGGGTCTTTGTAGGTCAACCGGCGCTCGGCTGTCTGGGGCGGCTCAACCACGGTAATGCGGGTAATCGGCTGCGAACTGGCCGAAATCGGGCTGAAGTATTCTTTGATGACTGGAAGGATTGCCGCTGAATCAAAATCTCCGGAAAGCACCAGCGTTGCATTGTTTGGCGCATAAAAGGACTGATGAAACTCATTCACATCAGCCAGTGTCGCCCGGTTCAGGTCTTCCATGCTGCCAATGGTCGTGTGCTGGTACGGATGTTTGGTAAACACCGACGCATACAGGATTTCATCAACCATTCCATAAGGCGCATTTTCAACTGACTGACGGCGTTCTTCTTTGACGACATCGCGCTCAGATCGAAAATTTTCTTCAGTGACGGCCAATGCCCCCATGCGGTCAGCTTCGGCCCACAGCAACCGTTTCAAATGATGTGATGGGACAATTTCCAAATACACGGTCACATCATCATTAGTAAACGCGTTGTTCATTCCGCCGACATCTTCAGTCAACCGGTCAATGGATTCACTGGGCAGGTTTTTTGTTCCTTTAAACATTAAATGCTCAAACAAATGGGCAAAGCCGGTGCGTCCGGGACGCTCATCTTTTGAGCCAACATGATACCAGACCTGGATTGCAACCAGCGGCAGCCGATGGTCCTCGTGCAGCACCACCTTGAGGCCATTGGGCAATTCAGCCGTTTGGATCTTTAATTTCGGAAGTTTGGTTTGAGCCTGGGTTGGGCTCCAGTTCAAACCCGTGCTCAACATCACACACACCAACGCCAGGAGCGTCAGCATTTTTTGCTTTGGCATACTCACCAACCTCAATGTTTGAAAATATAAGTGCAGACGGCAACCGATGCAGGGTAACGGGGAAAATAAAAATTGCAACCCTTTCAGCAAATGATACCATTTTGGGCTGGTGGTATCGGGTCATAAGCGCCAGGATACGGAAAATTGAGTGTGTTTGAGACAAAAGAAGATAGGGAGACAAGGAGACATCAAAAAACCAGTTCTTATGAACCAAACTCACCTCCGATCAGAAGCAGGGATTGATACCAATTTGCAATGAAATCGTCGGATTAGAGAATAGTCAAATAGTTCAATCAAATAAATTTAGTGAACTACTGACTACAGGCTACTGACTACAAACTGGTATGAGACTATCAGTTTTTGTCTCCTTGTCTCCTTGTTCTCTGTCCAGATCGGGTTCCTGGGAAAGCAATTGGGCTGGATTTACCTAAAAGTAAATCCAGCCCAAAAATCAATATAGGACCAGGTTTGATCAGCAATCCAGACCGCTTACTGTTTTTGCTTTGAAGGATCCGGCTGAGGTCTGAGTTTTGATGGAGTCTCAGCCTTCCGGACTTCCGTCGGCGCGTTTTTTCGCGCATCTCGTAACTTTTCCATATTTTCCTTGGTCTTGAGTACTCGACCTTGCGCGTCTTTTTTGAGGCCCTCAGTCGGTGTTTTGACAACGATATCAAACTCTTTCGCCGGTAAGCCGGTTGGGGACTTCACCTCATTTCCAGGGGGAAGCGGGGGAGGCGTGGGAAGAGCCTGATTTGGTGCTGGTGACGCCGGTGGAGGCGTTACCGGTTGAGCCCCCTGAGGTTGAGCAGGTTGATTGCCTGGACCACTTGATTGGGTTTCAGTTTTACACCCAACCCCCAGCATAAGAACTGAGCAGACCAAGGCCACTGATAACAGTTGAATTGCAGAAACAAATGAACGTTTTGAACCACGCATAAGACTTTACTACCTCAAAAAAATTCCAACACCGTTGACCACCAAACGACTTATGGCTGAACGGTTGCTTTGTGAATGATCACTGCTGTGATCGGTCGGTCGTTACGACCAGTTGGAGCCGTGGCAATTTTATCAACCACTTCCATTCCCTCAAGCACACGACCAAAAATCGTGTAGTTGGACGGAAGCGGATACGGCTTGTGCATAATGAAAAACTGGCTGCCGTTGGTATTCGGGCCACGATTGGCCATGGCCACCATGCCTGCGGCATATCCGGTTTGATAGAGTGGGGACCCAGCATTGATTTCGTCGTCAAATTCCCCACCCCAGGCAGATTCGCCTCCGGTGCCATTGCCATTTGGATCGCCGCCTTGAATCATAAAGCCATTGATGACTCGATGAAAGGTAAGCCCATCATAAAATCCCCGGCTGGTCAGCAACCGGAAATTCTCACAGGTTTTTGGGGCATCCTGAGTGAGAAGCTCAAACCGAATCGTGCCGAAATTGGTTTCAAGCGTCACCTGCGGAACCGTTACCGGTGCGGGTGCGGGCGCAGGAGCAGGTGGTTTGGCGGCAGCCGGTTTCGGAGCAACTGGCTTACGTCGGCGGGTGGTGCGCTTTTTCTGACTGGTTTTGGTCGTCTTTTTCCGTGTTTGCTGACCTGAAACAGCCGATGAATCAAATGTCAGGCCACTGGTCACAACCAGCACAATCATTCCAATCACCATCCAGACTGACCGTCCAGATCGAAAGGGCCTTGCCAGTTCTCCCAGTCGCGGCAGGATCAAGCTTCCAATGATCATGGTTTAGCCCCCCATCTCAACGACTTTGGCGCTGGTGATCACCATTTTGGAGAGTGGCCTGTCGTCTTGACCAACCGGGGAGGTGGCAATCGCGTCCACCACATTCTGCCCTTTGGTCACCCGACCAAAAATCGTGTACTGAGGTGGCAAGGGGTACGTTTTGTGCATGATGAAAAACTGGCTGCCGTTGGTGTTTGGACCACGATTGGCCATGGCCACAATGCCTGGTTTATATCCACCCTGATACAGTGGCGAACGAGGATTGATTTCATCATCAAAGGTTCCACCCCAGGCGGATTCGCCTCCGGTTCCATTCCCATTAGGATCTCCACCTTGAATCATGAACCCATTGATGACCCGGTGAAAGACCAGATTATTGTAATACCCGCGGTTCGCCAGCAATCGGAAATTATCACAGGCTTTTGGGGCATCATCGGTTAACAATTCAATCTCAATCGTGCCTTTGTTGGTCACCAATGTGGCAACCAGTTTTTTCCCGGGCTCAGTTTGGGCCGGTTTGGTCTCACCTGACGGGGTCGTCGGAACGGAGGGTGACTCAGGTTTAGAGGGTGACGTCGGCGTTGCAGGTGACGAAGGGGCTGGCGGCGCTTCAGGTTGGCACCCCTGGGCCAGAAAGCCAGCTAAACATAAACACAACACACCAATGGTCCGAAAAAGAGATTTCAGTGAATTTGACATAGATTTTTGGATGAGTCAGTTGAGCTGGGGAACGCCTTGTGTCTGCCCTGGTGTCGCCTCAAGGGCAAAATGGTTCCCAATTTGGAAAAATTTAAGGTTAAAACACCAAACCCGCTCTGGCAAAGCACTTGCCGGCGGGCTTGTCGAAACGCGAACAGGTTCAGGATTCCTGAAGGGACAACCGTTTATTCGCACCGAAGGTCAGGCGTTGACTTCTTCCACCGTTGCCCGCTGGATTGTTACCGGAGTCAATGGCCGATCACGATGATCGGTCGGGGTGGTCGCAATCGAATCAACTACGTCCTGACCAGCAATCACACGACCAAAAATGGTGTAATTTGGCGGAAGTGCGGCCCGTTTGTGCATGATGAAAAACTGACTGCCGTTGGTGTTTGGTCCCCGGTTGGCCATCGCCACCGTTCCCGGTACATACCCGGTTTGATAGATGGCCGAGGACGGATTGATTTCATCGGCGAAGGTCCGCCCCCAGACTGATTCCCCGCCAGCACCAGTCCCAGTCGGATCGCCACCCTGGATCATAAACCCGTTGATCACCCGGTGAAAGATAATGCCCTGATAGTACCCGCGCTCAACCAGTAATTTAAAATTTTCGGTCGTTTTTGGGGCATCCTGGGTTAAAAGCTCAAAACGAATCGTGCCTTTGCTGGTCTCAAGTGTGGCAATCAATTTTGTAGACATGGTGTTTTTCCGTTGAAAGAGAGGGGTTCAGGGTTCAGGGTTCAGGTTCAGGGTTCAGGGTTCAGGGTTCAGGGTTCAGGGTTCAGGGTTCAGGGTTCAGGGTTCAGGGTTTTCGAAACCAGGAACTAACCACTAATCACTAACCACTAGCTACTAAAGGGTTCAAGGTTCAGGGTTTCGAACATTTGCCCTTTCCGTCCTTTTTGTCCTTTTGTTAAATCAGTTATGAATCGAAAAGCACTGGGAAACCTTTTGATTGTGGGATTGCTCATCGTGGTGATGGTGGGCCTCAATCTGTTGTTTTATCGTGATAGCCGCGAAGAAACCGAGACCGAGCAGCGTGCGGATCGTTCGACGTATTCGGGCCGAACCTATGGATTGCTGGGCTATTTCACGTTGCTCGAAGAATCGAAAATCCCGGTTGGTCGGTGGCGACAACAATTCACCGAACTCAAAAACTCGCCCACAACCAAAGTATTGGTCATTGTTTCCCCGTCGCCAATTCACTTTCCAACCAAAGAAGAAATCACCGCGTTGCAGGAGTGGGTCCATCAGGGAGGCACGGCGGTGATTATTGACCGCTCAATCAAACTTGATTTCACTGGGTTTACGCTGGAGACTGGCTACTTGCCACCGGTTGCAACCAGCCAGCCCAACGAAACGCCACAGCCTCGGCGGGCTTATCCCTGGCAACCAACCAGCACTCTCTATGGTGTTGATCAAATTGAACTTTCAGAGTTTGCCAGCAGTCTTCAACTTTCCCTTTCAGAAGCAACCAAACCTCAGGTGACTCCTCCCTGGGCAACACAATCCGAAGAACCAACTCCCGAGACGGCTGAAGAAGCCGAAGAATGGGTTGAAGATCCCGACCTGGAAGAAGACTCCGAAGCAATTCCAGCACAACAACTTCCAGCGAAAGTGGCTCAACCCGTGGCAACCGACGATGCCGTGTATTTACCGCTCGCTGGGGTTGACCATTTTTCAATCCTGGCCCAGTTGAAATATGGTCAGGGAAATTTTCTGTGCCTGTCAGATGAATTTATTTTCGCCAACAACGGCATTTCCAGGGCGGACAATGCCATTCTTGGTCTCAACCTGGCGAGTGCCGTACTTGATGCGGTCAATAAACAGTACCCCAATGATAAAAATCAGATCCTGTTTGATGAATTTCATCACGGCTACCATAGCGGCGGCCCAAACTATGCCACTCTGGCCGGATATTTTCGCGGTTCGCCGATTCCATGGCTGATGTGGCAGTTTGCGTTTTTGGGATTGTTTATCGTGTTTACTTATGGCCGCCGGTTTGCCCGCCCGGTGCCGCTCAAACGGGTCAACCGGGCCAGTTCGTTAGAATATGTTTCGGCCATGGCGCAAATCCAGCTTGTCGCCAAAAGCTATGATCTGGCGATTGAGAATATCTATAACCGGTTCCATCGGGTTTTGTGCCGGTACGGTGGTGTACCGACCAATGTCAGAATTGACCGCATTGCCACGGCGGTCGCTTCGCGGGGACAGGTTGATGCCACCGAACTCATCCGTATACTCCAACGCTGCCAGGAAGTCCTCAATGGTAAAGCAATTACCGAAAAGGAAATGTTGCACCTGACCCAAAAGATTCGGGAAATTGAGCACAAGATTGGAAGCTGATGAATTGAGGCGGAAGGCTGGGGGCTGAAGAATTCAGCCTCCGGTGGTGGCGCCTCCAAAGCGAGGCTGACCACCGGCTAACTTTGCTCTATCCCTCCGGGATGAGAACCAAAAGCCTACACGTAAAAGCAAGCCTTAAGCCCGACTTCTTCAGCCCGAAGTTTTCAGCCCGGTTTCTTCAGCCCTATGCTTTCGCCACCAAAAACCCTTCCGATTGAAATCATCGAAAACCTGCACGGACACACAATTATTGACCCTTACCGCTGGCTCGAAACCGGTGAGACACCGGCGGTTCAGGAATGGACAGCTCAGCAAAATGCCCACTGCCGGGCGTTGCTGGATGCCTTTCCGCATCGTGAATACCTGCGGGAACAGGTCACCAGGTGTGCCCAGCTCGGTGCAATTTCGACGCCTTCGGTGTATGGGGGAAAATACTTTTGGACCAAACGGTCAGGACTGCAAAACCAGGCAGTACTGTATGTTCGCGAGATACTTTCTGGGCCAGACCGGGTCTTAGTTGATCCAAATACCTTGAGTGAACATGGAACAGTGACGCTGGACTGGTGGTTTCCGTCACCGGATGGTACCAAAGTCGCCATCGGCCTCTCAGACAATGGAAGCGAGTTGAGCACCCTGTCAATTTTGGATGTTGCGACGCGACACTACCTGCCAGATACCATCCCCGATACCCGATTTGCCTCACTGGCGTGGATGCCGGATGGTCACGGGTTTTATTACACTCGCTATCCTGGCCGGGGAACACGACCAACCGGACAGGAACACTATCACCGGTGGATCTACTTTCATCGTCTGGGAACTGATTTCGAGACGGATCCGGTCATTTTTGGCCCCAGCCGTAAACCGGAAGAATATTTTCACGTGCAGGTCTCCCCTTCGGGCCGCTATGTGCTGGTGACGGCTTCGCGGACCTTCGATTACCAGGACCTGTACCTGCTTGATTTGCGAAGCGATTCCGGGTTTGTTCCAATTGTCGAAAACATCAATGCGTCTTTTTTTGGCGAAATCGTGGGTGACTCGCTCCTGATTCGCACCAACTGGAATGCTCCCCGGTTTTGCCTGATGAAGGTCAAATTGTCTGAATTGAAAGCGCCCTGGAGCATGGTTGTGCGCCAGTCGTCTTCTGTTTTGACCTCCTTTGCCGTTACCCACGGTCAGTTTGTGGTGTGTTCGTACCTGACCCGAGCCCAATCGGAGTTGCGGGTGTTTGACCTGGAAAGTGCCTTCACGATTTCAGTGCCGGTGCCGAAACACAGCACCATCACCACCCTTTCAGCGAAATGGGATTCCGCCGAAGTTTTTTTCAGTCTAACGTCATTTGCGATTCCAACCACGATTTATCGCTTTGAGATTGAAAAACAATCGCTGGACGTGTTTGCCCAGATTGAGTCCATGGTTGACCCGGCCAGCTATGTCGTCAAACAAGTCAACTTTCCATCACTTGACCAGATACCGGTCACAATGTTTATCGTTCACCGCAAACATCTGAAATTCAATGGGATGTCGCCAACAATCCTGACCGGGTACGGAGGGTTTAATATCAGCCGGACGCCTGAATTTTTGGGGTCATTTTTAACACTGCTCGATGCGGGTGCGGTGTACGCGCTTCCCAACATACGCGGAGGCGGTGAATATGGCGAAGACTGGCACAAGGCTGGAATGCTCAGCCGGAAACAGAATGGGTTTGATGACTTTCTCTGCGCGGCGGAGTACCTGATCCAGCACCAGTATACCTGCCCTGAAAAACTGGCGATTCAGGGGGGCAGCAACGGCGGATTGCTGGTTGGCGCCGCCCTGACCCAGCGTCCGGATTTGTTTCGGGCCGTGGTTTGTCAGGTGCCATTACTTGATATGCTGCGCTATCACCATTTTTTGATTGCACGAACGTGGATTCCCGAATATGGTTGTGCGGAAGACCGAGACGCGTTTCAGTGGCTTATGGCATACTCTCCCTACCACCACGTCACGCCAATAACGCCATATCCAGCCGTTCTGCTTATGACTGCCGAATCCGACACCCGGGTAGATCCACTTCACGCCCGAAAAATGGCGGCTCGACTGCAAGCGGCAACATCATCAGGGTATCCAATTTTGCTTCGGGTCGAATCCCAGGCCGGTCACGGCGTTGGGAAACCGACCATCAAACGCATCGAGGAAAGTGTTGATGTGCTGAGCTTTCTCACTGCTCAGCTTGGAATTTCGCTGTAAGGAGTGTCAGACCTTGATTTGGTATTTGAAAGCACCACAGGACAAGCTGGGAGACGCCAGACATTTCAGAATGAGTCGGTTGGTACTGAGCCTGATGCTGGTACTCACCCTAAGTCTCGCCACTGGAATGACTTCAGCGTATCAAGGAGGGGGAGGATACACACTACAGGTTGGCTCAACCAATGACGAAGCCGCCGCTCGGGCCCAGGTCGCCCAACTCAAGGCGGCGGGTCATACGGCGTATTATGTCCGCGCCGAAATCCCCGGCAAAGGCACCTGGTATCGGATTCGAGTTGGTCGGTTTGGATCTCCGGCGGATGCCCAGCGCTACTCACGCACACTCGGCGGAAAGAGCACATTTGCCACTTCGTACGACGGCCCCAATGGATCGCCGAATTCGCGCGTTCCAGCCGTCCAACCATCAGCCGTCGCGACCAAAACTCCAACGTCATCAACCACTTCGAAACCTAAAACTGATCCTGCCAAAATTGCGGCCAGTAAGTCGCCCGCCAAACCGGATGCCGGCAAATCCACCCCTGGTAAAGTGGCGAAGCCCGACACCAGCAAACCTGGCGCGACCCTGAGTAAACCTGACAGCGCTTCAGTGAACAAAACATTAACTCAGCCCAAAACTGAAATTGCCAGGAACACACCACCTCCTTCAAAATCGAAATCAGCCGAATCAAAGGCTTCCGTTCCAGTTCAACCCAAAAACACTCCGTCGGAAGTGAAACTGGAAATGCCTACCCTGGCAGTGGCAAGCAAAATTTCCCGGAGCACCCAGTTAATCCCCCTGCCAAAAGAGACATCGAAACCAGTTCCATTTCAAGAACCCACGCCATCCGTTGACCTGACGGCATCGAAACTTGAACCTGGGAAAGGGCCATCAAGTCGCCAGGAATTGAGTTCAAAGCCCGCCTCGCCAACATCGGCTCGCCCGTGGATTGCCGAAGCCAGTCGCAAAGAAAAAGGTGAGGAAGTGGCATCGCTGACATTGCCGAATTTAGGAAACCCACTGCCTCCCGAAAGCGGGTTGTCAGGCGGGGTTGGGATGAAACTGGTTGAAGCCAGTACAACCAAAGCCCTCGTCGAAGCCGCTCCGGCCAGGCCACCGGCGCCAAAGCTGGTCAAACCTCATCCACCAATCAAATTGCCAGCACTGCTTGCGGCAGCACCGACCTCGTTCAAAGCCAAAGATTTACCCTCGTTGCTTGGGGCGCCTGAACCACAGCCAACTGGCTGGGTCAGACAATATCCAACCCTTCGAAGTGACTTAACCCGCGTGTTTTTTGTTGATCCCGCCCGTGGCTGGACGGCTGGGATTCAAGGAACGGTACTTTCAACCGAAGATGGCGGAGAAACCTGGAATTCGCAGTCAGTCGGAGTGCGAGGCACCGTTAACGATTTGTTCTTTATTGATCGGCTCCGTGGCTGGGCATTGATTGGCGGCACGCTTGGCACTCAGGCGCGAGACCTTCGTGATGAGCAGGTGCTGGTCAAAACCGAAGATGGCGGGAAAACCTGGCAGCGGCTGGCGGAAATGGACGCCCTGTCGGTGCATTTTGTCAGCCCTCACATTGGCTATGCGGCTGGAAATTATGGCGCTTTGCTCAAAACTGAAAATGGCGGAAAAACCTGGGCCCGCTGTGGATCACTCGAAGCAACACTCAATAAATCGGTCAAGCTCCAGGATGCCATTTTTTCTTTTACCCGAGTCAAATTCCTTGATTCCCAAACCGGCTGGGCGATTGGCAATTATTACGGCACTGGCAGCGTCCAGGCTGGCGGCCTTTTTTCCACTCACGATGGTGGTCTGACCTGGGAAAAAGCAAACGTATCGCTGACCGCCTCCCGCGCGGAGCTGATGAATGTGCATTTCTTCGACAAGTTGCATGGTTCTCTGACCGCTGAAACCTATCAAGGCGATAGCCGCTATTTGACGCAATTTCAGACAGCGGATGGTGGCAAAACCTGGATTGAGCGGACCACAACCTTCCCTGGCTATCACGTTACGACCTTTACCGACCCATCCACCGGCTGGACAATTGGGAACCGTCCGTTGCGACTCAATGGCCCAACCTTTGAAACCGGGTTCTGGAAGACGCAGGATGGCGGCCAGACCTGGAAAGAAGAAACCGCCCTGCCGGGAATGCGGCTCTATGATGTGTTCTTTTTGGAATCAGGCGTGGGCTGGGCCGTCGGCGAGCGTGGACTGGTGCTCAAGTATGTCCCGCGCAGCTAAGTACCTTGCCGAAAATTCCCAGACATTTTGAACCACGAAACACACAAAATACACGAAAAGAATCAAACACTTACCAAATCCAATATCTCAGAAAATTTATGGCAAGGTACTTAGCAGGAACAAAAGAACGAGTAGCGAGGAGTCAAGTTTGAAGAGTGAAGTATAGCTTTTCAGAGAAATATTTCCCTGGTGCTTCTTCTGACAATATCTCAAAACCATTGAAATATTTGGATTTATTTTTCGTGTATTTCGTGTGTTTCGTGGTTTCTTACTATGCCATGTTTTTCTCGTATTGAATTCACATCGAATAAAGTGTGTCACCAAACATAAACTATGAACAGAAAAAACCGCGTGAATCTCAATCAACTAGATTCACGCGGTTTTGTTTTTGCCGATATGGGTTGGGGTTAGTCTTCGAGCGGCGGGTAGGTAAATGGATGATTGGCCAAAACGGCCCGCATATTGACCTGACCGAGCAGCGTCTCAAGGAAGGTCCCAAACAGGTGATTGACTTTGAGGAGTTCTTCCAGATTGCGGGCGGCAACGACTTCTTCCAAAAAATGCTCGTATTCGTCCCAATCCTTATACATTAAATATTTCAACGTCGTGTCGCGATAAACCGTGATCTGCTCGATGAGTGGTACGACTTTCGACTTGTCGGCTTTTTCTTCAAACCGGCGCAGGTGGCACAGCAGCCGCCAGGTATCGCTCCGCAATCGAAGCGACTGCTCCAGTTTGGTTTGGAAGGTGTCAAACACCATGCTGCCATCAAATTCGGGGTCAAAAACCTGGGCCAGCGAAACGATGGATTGCTGGAAACAATCTCGAAGCAACCCGTGTGAGTTTTCGACTTTGGCGTAGATGGGCGGCGCCTGCCGCAGGTGAACAAATCCGATCAGTTCACGGCCAAAGACCTTGCGCAGTTCCATTTCCAGCGCATACACCGTCGCGTCAACCGCTTCAGAAACCGTCACCTGGAGATCTGGGATTTTCATCACCCGCATGTTGAGAAACTCAATCAACATTTCGGCTTCAGCATTGATCAAGGTAAAAATCAGAATTGAATCCTTGAGCGGACGATCCTGGCTCAAGTCGGTCTGGATAAAATCGAGGTAGCGCAGCAGGCGATAGAATTCGAGGAAAATCTTGGCCATGTCCTGCCGCAACAAATCGTTTGGGATGCTTTTGACAATCACCGACAATCGCTGGTTTTCAATCCGGTCATATTGCGGTTTGAACTTATAGATCATCAGCAGATCAATATACCGGCAGCGTTTGATCTCGCGGTTGATCAGTTTTCCCATGCTGGTAAAGGACTGAAAACTGACTGACGACAACCGGGTCAAATCATCAATCAACACCCGCATATCCGCCAGACTCTCGGTCAGGAGTGCGAGTGAATCTTCCGGTGTCGGCTGGGTCAACAACCGTTCCACCAGGCTGTCCATGGTATGAACTCGCTTGAGATGGCCTTCGATGTAGTGATTAAACCGTTTTACACCGACGCTGTCCGCATTCATGATTTCGCCGCAGAGATAGCTCATCCGCAGGGTGGCATTCCGAACAATCCGCAATTCTTCGGTAAAATCGCGCCGGACGATGTCTTTGAGTTCCTGTTCCGAAAGCGGATGGTTTTTGATGCGAAAAAATCGGTCAAAGCACTTGATCCACATTTCCAGTTCAAACAGAAATGCGGTTTTGTGCTCCCTCCCCAAAATATCAAGCCAGCGATTTAAGGAAGTCCGGCTGCTTTCAAAACCCTGTCTGTCAGCCCCTTCTTGTGTTTCGAGAAAATCGCCGGGTTTGGTTCGGAGTAGCGGATCGCTCATGACTTGCGTCCTAAAAATCAGTTTGGGATGTTCGGGGTTTGGTGGTGACAAATCGAGGTGCAAAAAAGCTCGATGGTTATACTCTACAAGCTGTCAAAACTCAAGAATGAGTTGGACTTTCAGGCGTTGGCTGATTTTGATTCAGGCACGCAAATTGCTTCTTTGAACGCTCCAGGTCACCTGGAGAATGAAGAATTGAAAAACCTGTTTTCTATTGGTCTGGAGTCAGGTTTCTCAATTTTTCATTCTTCATTCTCAATTCTTCATTCATTCGAGGTTTTCCATGCGGATTCGAACCCAGTTGTTTTTTGGAATCGTGTTACTGATGTTGGGATTGATCGGCGTTCAATGCTGGCTGCAAATGCGTCAACTTCAGGCAATTGAACGTGAACTGACCGAAGTCGCCACCAATTTGTCTCAGGCGTTCTATTTTAAGAGCGGGACTGAGTTCAAACCCGGTGACCCGGAACTCAAAACCTGGCAGGAGTTTCAAGGAGAACCTCAACACTTACCGGCACCTGATCCGTCACAAACCAAGATGAGAATTCGGGTTCCAGCCCAAGGTGAAAAATTCCAAATTCCAATTCCTCCAGGTCAGTTCCCTATCCCCAATCAAAGTGCGGACCAGGGCACCACGACATTCGAAGAACAAACTGATCCGAAAAATCCTCAACAGCCCAAGAAAAAGCTGGTCATTACCCGAGTAACCACTGATGTCACCGAAGATGGAAAACAAGCCAGGTCGGAATATACCGTCGTTCACCCAGAGGGAACGCCTGGGCATCACGTCAGCCTGCCTCGCATCCAGGCACGGATCGTCGAAGCTGAAGCAACGCCTGACCGACTGATTGTCATTAGTGGCGCTCCAGGGGGTGAAAAACGAATTCCGCTTCCGACATCACGCTCGACACAGGTGATCCAAACCACGCTCCAACAAGGGTTAATCGCTGGCGTCCTGCTCCTGCTGGCTGGTTTCTTTGCCTCGGCGATGATTGCCCATCGGCTGACGTCTCCGCTCCGTCAGTTGATGGCTGGGGTTGAAGCCCTGGAACGAGGACAACTGGGAACTCAAATTCAGGTCACCTCCAAAGGTGAGTTAGGCGAACTGCAAACCACGTTCAATCGGATGTCCGCCCGGCTGGCTGAGCTTGAAGAGGAAAAACAAACCTGGAAAGCCCGTGAACACTTAGCTGAACTGGGCGACCTGGCTCGCGGATTGGCGCATACACTTCGCAATCCACTCAATACACTTGGGTTAGCCGTCGAAGAGCTGGCATCAACCACCGCTGACGGCAGCCAGGATTTGGTGACAACCGCACGTGGTCAGATTCGGCGGATTGACCACTGGCTGCGGTCATTTTTGGCGCTTGGCGCCGGAGGAGCGGCGGAACCAGACATTGTTGACATTCGCGATCTGGTTCAGGATGTTGCTTTTGAAGCCATCCAGCTTGGCAACGACATTGAAATCACGTCCTGTTCCGAGCCCATGAAAGCCCTGGTTGTCCCGCCCGCACTTCGCTCGGCATTGGCTAATCTGATCAACAATGCCGTCGAAGCCGCTCCGGAACATTCCCCTGTCACCGTGTCGGTCACCAGAGTTGAACAAACAGGTCTCATCCGCATTGCCGACCGTGGACCAGGGCTTCCGGATGAGGTGAAACGACGGTTGTTTACCCCACATATCACCACCAAAACCGGTGGCTCGGGGATGGGCATTTTTTTGGCGAAACAATTGATTGAAGGCGGTCACGGTGGGAAACTGGAGTTTCAAGATAACCCGGACGGCGGTACGATAGCCGTCATCTCCATACCACTCAACATCAAGTAAGAATGAAGAATTGAGAATGAAGAATTAATCGGTTCTTGGTTCTTGGTTCTTGGAAGGTATTGATCCCTAAGCACTAAGCACCAAGTACTAACCACTAACCATTTGTATTTTCTTCATTCTTCATTCTTCATTCTTCATTCTTTTAGGCCCATGTCCCACCCATATCAGCTCCTGGTTGTCGAAGATGAAAATGCTCAACGGCGGTTGATCGCCGATATTCTGCGCA
This sequence comes from Acidobacteriota bacterium, assembly GCA_016208495.1. NCBI lineage: Bacteria > Pseudomonadati > Acidobacteriota > Acidobacteriota bacterium. The sequence continues at coordinate 37,309 of JACQXX010000109.1, forward strand.
AGGATGGATTTCAGGTTCAGGAAGCGGCATCAGGAATTGCCGCACTGGAAATCCTTGAGAATCAATCAGTTGATCTTGTGCTATGCGACTGGCGAATGCCTGGCATGAGCGGTGGCGAGGTACTGACCGAGGTTCGCAAACGGCAGTATCCCTGCTCGTTTATCGTGATGACCGCCTATGGTTCGATTGCCCATGCGGTTGAAGCAGTGCGCCTTGGTGCTGACGACTATCTGGCCAAACCCTTTGAAAAAGAAGCGCTCCTGCTGGCAATTCAGCGCGTCTTGCGCACCAAAAAGCTCGAACAGGAAAATCTCCGGCTCCGCGAGGAAATTGTCCAGCGCGATCAGTGTGGCGAGATTTTTGGCCAGGCTGAATCCATGCAGCGCCTCTATCGGACGCTGAAAAAAGTAGCGATCACTGATGCCACGGTCCTGATTCAAGGCGAATCCGGCACCGGCAAGGAACTGGTCGCCCGGACGCTCCACACCGAAAGCCCACGGGCCAAGGCCCCGTTCGTGGCCGTCAACTGTGCCGCCATTCCTGAAACACTCATGGAAAGCGAGTTGTTTGGGTATGAAAAAGGGGCGTTTACGGGGGCTCAAAAACGACGGGAAGGCAAATTTGAAGAAGCCGAGGGCGGTACACTTTTCCTGGATGAAGTGCCGTCCATGCCGCTCTCGCTTCAGGCGACACTCCTGCGCGTACTTCAGGAACGCCGGTTTACTCGACTTGGCGGACGTGGCGAAGTGTCGTGCAATGTTCGCATCATTGCCGCCTCAAATCGGGACCTCCCCCGACTGGTCAGCGAAGGTGCTTTCCGTGAAGATCTCTACTACCGCCTCAACGTCGTTCCACTTACCATCCCACCGCTGCGTGAACGTCGTGAAGATATATCCCTCCTGGTTTCAATCTTTACCAAACAAGCCGAAGCCCGCTATAACGTCACGGTCGAACCCTTCCCTCCTGCTGTATTGCGCTGTCTGATGGAATACTCCTGGCCGGGGAATGTGCGCGAACTCTCAAACGTCGTCGAACGGCTGGTCCTTCTGACCGACAACGGCAAAGTGACCCTTGACGATTTACCCGAGGAAATTCGCCGCCCAACCTCTCAACCTGGGTGCCCATTCCGCCTTCCGGCCTCGGGAATTGTCTGGGAGGAAATGGAGGAAGGACTGTTGCGTCAAGCACTTGATCAGGCCGCCGGAAACCGGTCGGTGGCCGCAAAACTCCTTGGCATGAGTTACAAAACTTTCCTCTATCGGCTTGAGAAATTTGGAATGTAAGTCTTTCGGGTTCCGGGGTCCGGGTTTTCAGAAGGGATGAGGGATGAGGGATGAAGGATGAAAGAAATCACCCTCTCACCGTGTCATTCGGTCATCTGGTCTGGGTTCCGGGTTTTCGAATTTTGATCCTTTTTTGCAGGCCGTAAACGACCTGCCTCAATTCAACCACCGCGGCGGCGGCGAAAACCAGGACACAATGACAGGATGACATGGGGACAAAATGACATGGTGAAAAGGTGATTTCTTTCATCCCTCATCCCTCTTCCCTTCGAAAAACCCGGAACCCAGAACCCAGAACCCTAATTCTTCATTTTCTTGAAATCCCTATATCAGGAATCAATCTCCTCAAATGAGGAACTCATCTCTGCTTCGAACCACTGGTTTCTCTGAAATTCGCTTTGGGAGACTGTGCGGCTGAAAAGAATTTTGCCTGATTTGAAATCTTTTGAATCCTTTTTTTAGATGAAAATCAACTTGTTCTAATCATTCGCTTTATTTTTTAACTGGCTAATCTGTTGTGGAAATTGTATTTCCCTGACCCCTGACCCCTGACCCCTGTTTCTCGGATTTTCGCACTTGTGGCACAGTGGTTGCCCATAGGTACATCGTTCAGTTCGATTGAGGAGACACCGTTTCATTCCCTATAACCTAATTTTGGAGCACAACACAGTATGCGAAACAGAAACTTTTCCCTTCTTGCATTTACCGTCTGGTTTTTGGCGACATTCATCATTACCCCCAATTTCACTGCCCATGCCCAGGGCCCACACGTTCTTCGGACGCCAGATGAACGCAATGTTTTCATTTTGGGCAAAGATAAGCCGACCCGCATCAACGTCAATGACCTGGCTGATGGGGAAACCAAAACGCTGACTGTCAACAACAGCAATATCGCGGTTACCCGCAAGGGCGATAGTCTGACCGTGCTCGTTGATGGCAAAGAAGTGAAGGACCTCGACGGAATGCCCGGCGAAGCCGGCAAACGAGTATTTGTTATGACTGATCACGAAGGTGCCCACCCAATTGATGGCCTTACTGATGGACAGGTCATGATCTTCCGTGAAAAAGATGGCAATGGCGTGGTGAGCAACACCAAACTGATTATCACCAATCAGGGCAAAAACCTTACTGTTTTTCAAAATGATGCCAAAACTGAATACAACGTCGCGGACTTTGCCGAAGGTGAATCCCGAACGATTGTGAGTGGAAAAGCCACGATCACGGCCACTCGCAAAGGCGAAGCGTTTGTCCTGGCCAAGGACGGCAAAGAATTTCCCGCCGAGCCAGTGATGATCCGGATGCGCGGCGACCACTTCAAAGTTGCGGCGCCTGGTGATGCCAAAGAAGGCGACCACAAGTTTGTGTTTGTTGAAAAAATCGAAAAGACCGATGGCCAAACCAAGGTCAGAATGCATGAATCATCCGTCAACGTGATGCTTGATGATTCTCAGGAACTGATGATTCATAACAACGGCCAGGTCCAGAAACATTCCTTGAAAGATATGAATGACGGCGAAACCCGCACCTTCACCTCCGGCAACGACACCATTTTGGTGACCAAAAAAGACGGCCACTTCCAGGTGATGGTCAACAAACAAGGTTCGGTAAACTAATCCCAGAATTTTTGATCGTCTCTCGAAAGATTGCGTGGGGTTTGAGGTTTAAGAACAGGTTCTTGACCTCAAGCCCCCATTTTTTTGCCCAGATACCATCAGCCCGATTCAGGCTTCTCTCTTTAAAGGTATTGTTATGCAAACTGCTCTGATTCCGTTCATTCTGGCCCTTCAGGTGTGTTTTCCAGGCTTGAGTTTTTGTCAGTCACCTGCTCCGGCACAAACCTCCCAGCAACCGTCACCAAATCAACCAGCACCATCCTTGTCCAAAGCTGATCGTGACCGCATTCAAAATCATGGGCAGGAGTTTGTCAGTGCTGTAAGCTCTGGATCACCAGAAACCGCACTCACCACTGCCCAGAAGATTTTTTCCGAGGAGACCCTGACGCGTCTGGGGGCGCCCAAACTCTCCGAAAGTATAGTTTCAAAATACAAAAGCCTGGGCGAACTGGAATTTCACCATGCGGAGTTGATGGAACTTCCAATAGGTGACCGAATCAGCCGGGTGCTGCATGTTTTTGCCAGATCTAAAGCTTCAGGCTGGCTGGACTTTCAATTTCGCGTCGAACCCAATCCACCTTATAGATTGAAAGAACTGGTATTTATCGCCAACGTCGCCGAACCGGTGTACCTGCCAAACGGAGATATTTCCGACGCCACGACGCTCAAATGGCTCAACCAGTACATTGATACACTGATTGAAGCCAATGATCTTTCCGGCAGCGTGTTGATTTCACAAGCCGGAAAACCGCTGTTGGAACGAGCCTTTGGCTTTGCTGATGCCAAACGGACTCAAAAAATCACTCCTGAGACCGGGTTTAACCTTGGCTCAGGCAACAAGATGTTCACGGCCATTGCCATTGCCCAACTGGTTGAGCAGGGCAAATTGAAATACTCTGACCCACTCATTGAGTTTCTTCCTGATTTTCCCGATCCGGCCTTTGCCCGCAAAGTGACCATTCACCACCTGCTCTCGCACACCTCGGGGATCAATGAATACTGGACACCCGAATTTAATCAACAGCGGACTCAGATGAAGGATCTCAAGCAGTTCCTTCCCTGGATTTATAAAGTTGGAACAGGGTTTGAACCCGGAAGCCAGTTTGCCTATAGCAATTCGAACTTCATCCTGGCCGGTCTGATCATCGAAAAAGCCAGTCGGATGGACTATTTTGAGTACATCCGCCAGCATATTTACAAGCCACTGGGAATGACTGCGTCAGATTCTTATCTGATGGATGGATCGGTGCCCAACCTGGCGTCTCCACTGAAAAAGACACCAACCGGGTGGGAATTTGCCCCGCATGGGCGCCGGGGTTCTTCAGCCGGAGGTGGATTTTCCACCCCCCGCGATATTTTAAAATATGCCCGGGGTTTGGCCAGTGGAAAGCTTGTTTCCCCAGCCAGTTTCAAACTCCTGACAACTTCAAAAACCAGAGCGCTCAATTCATCCACCGACTATGGATATGGGTTTATCCTCGAACAGCATGGCATGCTCGCTTCCTACGGCCACGGGGGGATTGCTTCGGGTGTGAATTTTGAATTCCGTCATTTTCCGCAACTTGACCTGACGGTGGTGCTGTTTTGCAACCAGGACAATGGCGCCTATGACGATCTGCGCAAAAACATCATCAAGCTGGTTTCAGGGGTTCGGTAATCCCCGTCAGGGTTCAGGGTTCAGGGTTTGGGGTTCAGGGTTTCGAATTTATGTCCTTTTCGTCCTTTATGTCCTTTATGTCTTTTAAACCTCGAACCCTAAACCCGATTTCAGTGGGATTTTATTTTCTTCCGACTCCCTAAAAGTAAGATGACCATTGTTTCATTCTCTCAGGGGCAATGATGGTGGCATACATCCCACAGCATTCCATGCTGTGGGCAAATGCCGACATGGCCATCATCAATGGGAATTGAGTCCAAATCTGGAGATTGTGGATCCCCATCACCTGACCAAATCGAAACCACCGGCGACTATCGAGCAACATATGCCAGAGCATGGTCACTATCGGTTCAAAGATTGTGGTTCGACGAATCCACTGGTTGGGATAATTTGGATCAAGTCGGCGCAACCAGTAGATTTCATACCCATAGCGAAAATGAACGCGATGCCACCAGTACAATGAAAAAACATGAAGGACTTGTTGCTGCGGTTCTAACACGATCTTTCGTCCATCATCGGTCATTTTACGGTAGAGGAGCGAAGGCGAAAGCGTGCGCCCATACTCGGTTTCATAGTAATACTGATGGAAGACGTCAGCTCGAAAGGCGACATTGTTTGACTGCCACCCGACAGCAGGAAAAGTTTCTGTCGCCGAGCGTTTACCAATAATCCAGCCAAATGTAATCGAAGCGACACTGCGCATCCGTGCGGTGTACGGCTCCAACCCCCGGTGACTGCGAAACAGGGTAATGCCGACCGTGACATCCGCACCCTGGTTGATCCGGCTCACAAGACTGTCGAGCCATTGGGGCATAAGCCACGTGTCGGAATCGCTAAAAGCCAGAATTTCACCCGAAGCCTCGCTGGCACCGAGATTTTTCATTTTGTAATAATGTTCCTGTTCAGACACGACCATTTTTACCCTGTGAAAATCCGTCAACCCCAGCTCCATTTCCTGTAATTCCTGAATTTGTTGGGCCGTGCCGACAATGATGACTTCCACGTGATTGAGCGGGAATGACTGTTGTTTGAGCGTGTCAAGAAACGTCACAAAGGAACCTTCATTGCGTGGGGCGTTGTATCCTTCAACAATGACGGAAACCAGAGGAGGAGGCTGATGTGTCATTTAACAGTGCTCCTGAGCGACATTCATTTTATTTCGAGAGCCTTCCAACACTTTCTGATAAATGGCCAGAAGTTGATGAAGATATGTGTCCTGGCCAAACTTTTCAAGCATGCGCTGGCGACCGGCACGGCCCAGACGTTCAGCCAGCTCCTGATCGGTCAGAATCGTCAATAATCGTTCGGCAAGGATCTGGTCATCACCTGGAGGAACCAGAAAACCGGTTTCACCTTCTTTAACAATCTCAAGCGAGCCTCCGCAGGCCGTTGCAACCACGGCAGTCCCCCGCATCATGGCTTCAGTGGTGATATTGCCAAAGGGTTCAGCCCATCGTGACGGCACAACCTGGACCCAGGCAGAAGCCAGGCGGCAGGCAAGTTCAGATTGAGAAAGATGTCCCAGGAACCGCACGTGATCAGTGAGACGCAATTGGTTCACCAGGTCTATCAGAGACTGTTTTTCTGGACCATCGCCAGCAATCCAAAATTGCAAAAGTGGAAGGCGGGAAATAATTCTGGCCGTGGCTCGAATGGCAACGTCAATGCCTTTTTCTTTTACCAACCGACCAGCGAAGGCAATAATCGGAGGGGAACTCAGCGGCGGGCGCTCGGGCTGGAGCGGCACCAGGTTATGGAGGACCCCGGCGACGTCAATGCCTTCCGCTCTCAACCGCTGCCCGACAGCTTCACTATTGGCAATGATCATTCGAAAATTCATGTGTTGCGCCTGCCACAACTTTAACTGAAGCATCACCGGTACCCAGTCACGCAAGGGCACACACCCCTGTTGATAACAGACCCACCCGGCTTGAAAACCGCAAGATTCACCATTTGGTAAGAGTTTAATTCCCGTTGGACAGATGGGGCGATACCAAACCACATGGTAGAGACTGGGAACAAGATTCAACAACGGAAGAATCAATGGTGAAATCTGACTCAAAAGCATTCGCACATGGACCAGATCAGGCTGAAACTCGTTGAGCACCTGATGCAACCGCCAGTAAGCTGATGGATTTGCGGTCTGAAGGAGGGTTCGAAACCGGGACATGGTTCCAAAACAGTGATAGTCAGCCCTGGATTCAACATTGAGCGGCGCGGCTGAACTCGCAAAGATTCGGGCGTCGTGACCGATGGCTCGCAAAGAGTCCCGGATGGCCAGGGTTTGAATCTCCGCACCCCCAAATGGATAGCTGTAATCGTTCACCAAAAGCACCTTCATACGTTCACTGAAAGCCACAACTGAAATCAGGATGATAAGTACCTTACCGAAAATTTCCAGACATTTTAACCACGAAACACACGAACTACACGAAAAGAATCAAACACTTACCCAATCCAATATCTCAGGAAACTTATGAAAAGGTACTTATCATTGAAGGATCAGGGGTCAGGGTTTTAGGAAAAGACAAAAAGGGCATAAGGGACGAAAAGGACAAAAAAGATGTAAGGACGCTATGGCTTTGAATGGTACCCAATTCGAAAACCCAGAACCCTGGAAGAATGACAGAATGACACAATGCAAGGTGACAGGGGATTTTTTTCATCCCTCATCCCTTGGTTTCGGCCCGGAGCCCTGGACTCCTCACACATATTTAATACCAACTTTCGAGAGGAACTCTTTCGGTGGGACGCTTCCGATCATGGCAAACACAACATCGTTTGGGACCACGGCCAGTTCTTTTTTGCCGCGCACAGATTCCAAAACCACTTCCCCGTCACGGATTTCGCGAATTGCAGCACCAAAATAGGCTTTGACCCGTCCCTTATCAATGCAGTAATAGACCCACATTTTGTTTTCGAGGGTCAGATCTTTCGGAAAGTCAGATCGAACCACCAGCGTTACCTCATTGCCACCTTCCTCTGAAAAAACAACCGTGCCGTCAGGTTGGCGTTTCCCGGCTAAATCAACTGCCGCTTCAACTGCCGAGTTTCCAGCACCGACCACCATGACCTTCTGATTTTGATACTCACTGGCTGTCTTCAGCCGATAGCGAACACGATCCTCAGTTTCACCAGGAACACCGAGTCTTCGTGGCTCCCCAGCATTTCCAATCGCCAAAATCACTTTCCGGACTCGATACCCATCCGGGTTCTTCACGGTTCTCACCAGAAAGAACCCCTCGTTTTTTTCAAGCCCGGTACAGCCTTCAAATTCGTGAATTTTTAACCCAAGCCGAGACACTGAGTCATCCCACCACGAAATCATGCGTTCCTTCAGATCACCTGTTCCCTCTAACTTAATCGGCCCTAATTGAGCATCATCCGGGACAAAAGGATTAAAGGCGACATATTTTCCAGCCGGATATTTCTCGGCAATCGTGGCATAGCGTCGGCCCTGCTCCAATGCCAGATAGCGCACCCCTTTCTCCGCCGCCCGAGCCGTGGCCGCCAGACCTGCCGGGCCAATGCCGATAATCGCCACATCATATTCAACCTCGGGCAGTGGGGGTTGATGACTGAGGAGTTCAACAATTTTGTCAATCGCGGTGCGGCCTTCCCGGATGGCATTTCGAATCAATGGCACTCCCGAAACATCCCCGACCAGGTAAATTCCAGGCACATCGAAGGTTTCAAAGCCTTCGGTGGCACTTTTGCGGAGCGGCTTGGGCGGTTCGCGAATTTCCAGCTTGGTGTTGATCAACACACACGATTGGGGCACGGTTGGGCAGGCTTGCTGACATCCGGTATCCTCCATGCATTGTTCATAATTCACCACCACCGCGTGATGCTCCTGCTCGTCAAAGCCCAGAACATCCTGCGGACAAGCCAAAATACAGGCGTGGCAGCCAATACACGTTTCATAATTGATGATTGGGTGCGGAACTGGTCGCTCTTTGGCCGAAGTTTTGGCGAGTTCCCGCTGCACAGCCGACTCCCAATGATCGGCATAGCGGGTATCGTTAAATTTGGGTCGGGCTTCTTGAAAATCAATCACCTGACCGCTGAGGCGTTGCAAAATCTGGCGGCGGCGAAAGACATCCAGCAACAAAAATCCGGTGGCGGCAACCGGAATCACACTCAAAAACAATGTCCAATCTGTCAGGCACATACCGCCGAACCGGGCGCCCAGCGATGTCCATTCCCAGGCTTTCCCACCCCGATAGGCATCCCCAATCGAAATCACCGGCTTTTCTTTTCCGGGTGGATGAAGCGCCGCAATGACCTGCCGATCTTTGCCATGTTGCGGATGGCACGAGGCACAATCCATTTGAGACGCATTGGCAATCACGTCAAGCTGATGCGAGGTATCAACCCCAAGGGACTGACTATGACACACAGCACATTTGTTTCGGTCAATGGTTCGGATAGCCGCCGGAGTGGCAAAGGAAGTATGACAACTGGAACATTTCCAGTCCTGATTGACAGAAGCCGCCATATGCACCAGATGAAATTGTTCCTTCGGCGAGAGGTATTCCGGCAAAACCATATGTGGATTCAGCGGTTTGGTCCAGATCCAGGTGCCATCCACGATTGGATATCCAATCCCGCCGCCGTGGGGTGCTGTCAGTTTCGTGCCATCGGCTTTGACCGCTTTGGGGTGCCTTGGACGTTCACGATGACAATCCACACACATGCTTCGGGAAACGTGACCGGGTTCAAATTTCAACCCTTTATGTTCGGTATGACAATCGGTACATCCAACCCCAACCCGGTCATGGGGTTCAATGACCTTTGGATTAAAATGGCTGGTCTGATGGCAATCAACACATTGGACCTGCATGCTCCCGTTGCGTGGGTGACACACCGCGCATTTGTTTTCAACCAATCCATTTGCCACCAGTTTATGACGTAACCGGCTCATCACCAGTGGCGATTGATCCACGAGTTCTTCAGCTTTGAGTGAATGTGGGCTGGAAACCGGCCCTGGCGAATACATCTTCTCCCAGGCAAAGATGGCGATAATCACGGCCAGCAGGGTTACGGCACCAACCGTAAACAAGTACCCGCGTGGCCAGGGCAGGGTCAAATCACTGGTGGGAAGCCAGTGAAACCGCCATTTCCCAAGGTAGAGATTGTGTTCCTCAAGCACCGGGTCCGGCTTTTGGGGCCGGAGCACTGATTCGTCGTGAAGTTTTTGCTTATTTTCAATCGCCTGTTTACGGCGTTCCCAAAACACCGTCATGGCTTGTTGAAAGTCTTTTCGATCTTCATCCGGCAAGGCGGTAATCGAAGTCAACAATCCGGCCAGATCACGTTGCAGACGGGCTTTGTTTAAGAGCAGCGTCGAATTTCGCGATGTGGGCTGTACGGGAACGACCTTTCCCTGATAGGACACCTGGAGTGGCGCGCCCTGGACCCGCTGACGGGCCAGCAGTTTCTGTAAATCCGACACCTGAATCATGACCCGTTCGGCGTTTCGATTGGCAGCCGAAACTTCAACCACCCGATGGTGAGCATCAGATGGGCCTAACTGTTCAAAAATAAGGTCAATTTCCTGGATTAATTCACTAAACCATTGATCCATCTGTGGATCTTTGGCCCCAGGCACCACGACCGAATCAAAAAGCAGGTCAATTTCCTGGATCAGGTCTTGAAAGACCTGTTTGATCTCAACCGCACTGGCCGGGCTTTTTCCAGCCACCCGGAGATGAACGGCTTTTTCAGACAGCGGCGCCAGATCAATGGTTGGTGCTTCCTGTGCTTCAGGAGTTATCGCCGGTGCATTCAGGGCAGCGGCGACAATTGCCGCGCCATTTTCTATCATCACCGTTGAAGGTCCTTCTGGCCCAACCAGTCCCGCGTCGGTTAATAACTGAGCTCCCCGATTTCCCGCGGTAAACGAGTCAAAGTACCGTTCGACATCCAGGATCAATTCGTGCTGCTTGACAGTGGTCCGAACCAGAAACACCCCGATCTGAATCATGTCTCCGGTCTCCAGATACACCAGATCCGTGAGTTTCCCATTCACCAGCGTGCCGTTTGATTTGGAAAGATTGGTCAGCCAAAACAACCCCGCGACTTCGCAAATCCCGGCGTGCATTCGTGAAACGGTTGGGTGATTGAGTAGCAAATCGTTTTCAAAGGCGGATCCAATGGTCAACCCATCACGCTCGATGCTTAACTCATAGCGGCCCCAATCCTTTTTGCGAATGACGTAGCGTGAAAGCATGGCGAACCTGGAGGCAAAATGAAGAATGTGATTAGTGGTTAGTGGTTAGTGGTTAGTGGTGCCAGTGAAGAGTTGAAGCCGTTTTGGTTCTCAACCCACGAAGTGGGCGCCGGCTCGTAGCCCAGGGCGAGTCTTCGAGCCCTGGGAATTCGGGTCATTCCCCGCCTTTTCCCCGCCCGGCCAGCCGCCGTAGGCGGCGGCTGGCCGGGCGGGGGTGAAGAGGCAACGGTTTCCCAGGGTTGCACCCTGGGCTACAAGCCTGCCACCCGCTTCGCGGGTTCAAGAACAATTTTCTTTCAAATCAATACCTTACGGAAATTCCAAGAATTTCCAAACAGTCTCTAACCACTAACCACCAATCACTAATCACTAACCACTAATCAACGCCACAGGTAATAAATTACTTGAAAAATATGCGCCAACAACAACACCAGCATAAATGAAGTGGTGATGACATGCGGAGGAAGCCAGAGCCGTAATGCCCGATGAAGGTAAATCAGGGCGTCAATCCGCCGGGCTGTCACGGCGGCTTCGACAATCCGCTTGAAAATCACCTGTTCTGATTTGGTTTTGAGCCTGGTTTGATCTGCCTGAAAAACCCAGGTCATGGCTTCCAATAATACATCCAGCGGCTCCCGATAGAGATAATTGCGAAATAAAAATGAAAGGGAGGTGGTGAGTTTCAGGACCCGGTCACGTGCTGGAAGAAAGTATTGAAGAAAATCTGATTCGGTTTGATGCTCCCGCGCCTGACATTGGGCGGTTTCAAGCAAATCGGCGATTTCCTGATAGAGTTCTTCCCGGCGACGGACCAAATCCTCAAGCAATAAAGGCTCTTCTTCGATTTGGGTCAACAATCGCGGGCCAAGTTGATAGATCAGGATACCCACCAACCCGGTTAAAATCACCAGATCAAACGATATCATCAATGCCGTGGTCAGCAAACCACCTAAACTGGTGCCTCCGTGGAGTAAAATCACCAGCCCGGCAATCACTCCGGCATACGTATGGCCAAGCATCCAGTAGCGAAGTGGTCCAACCCGGTGTTTCCAAATCTGGCGTCTGATTGGGTAGGTCATCACCACCGCAATTCCAAACAAACCCACACATCCCGAGATCCAGCGCAGGTTCATCCAGCTTGTTCCCCACAGCGGCGTCCCCAAGCCATATTCAACAATGCCTGAAACGATACTGCCACACATGAGAATCGTCATCACAATTCCAGCCAGATGGGCCCTGCGCTTCAGGACATCAACCTGTGCCGTATTCCCAACCAGCGTGGTTTCTTCACTCGTTCGAAAGGCTTTGCCGGTAATAGCCCCTAACTCTTCAAAATACTGAGTGGGCGAGACGCGCATCAGTGCCCCAGTCGGGCAATTTTCCTCACAACTATACTTGTGGTCCGAATAGAGGGCTGCGCCAGTGGTATCCGTTGGGTTGAGCGGTGTTCCTGTACAGAGGTTGCATTTAATCGCAACCAGATCCTCGACCGATGTGACCAGCTTTGGGGGTTCCACCTTCAGACCGAGTCGGTGAAGCCAGTCGTGGAGGGTGTTTGGGTTCCGGGTTCCGGGTTCCGGGTTCCGGGTCTGTTTTCCTTGTGTCCAGCCAATCAATGAAAAAATTGATGTACTGGAAAACGACGACGATGAGGATTTCCCGCCACCGGATGGGCTTTTCGGCACAGGCGCGCCAGATTGAGAAGCTCGGGGAGCCGATAAAATCGGCAGCGTCGCCTTGGGTTTGGCGGGAGGTTTGGGCGGGGCTAATTCACTGCGTGGAATCAACGAAATCGCATTGTATGGGCATTGCGTGGCGCAATCCCCACACCCGATACACAGTTTGGTATCAATATCTACTTTGCCTCCGGCAAATCGAGCAATAGCCCCTGTCGGGCAACCCGTGAGGCACTCCGGATCTTTACAATGCAAACAAACGGCTGGAGACAACAAATTCTGAGTTCGGGTTGACATCAGTGTTGCCTGTGGCCGAACAAAATGAATCCCCCGGCGGGTCAACCGTGAATGGTGATGCACCATGTGACAGGCTCGTGAGCAGTTTCCACACCGCACACACAGATCCATATCCATCAAGAGCAAATTGGTGGCATCAGACAGACCCTTATCCAATATTCGCGCCTGGGCCTGCTGAACTTCAGGGGTGAACGTCAGAGAGTCTCCGGGTTGAATCGGGGTCCCAACCGAAGCATATGGAATAAAAGCCCGCCGCACAGCGGCCAGCAATTCGGGCCGGGTTTTCAGTTCGGTCACGGGGATTTCCAAAACTTCGGTTCGGCTGAGCGTAACCACCTTGTAGGGCCACCGGGCTTCGGGATATTCCAATACATTCAGCCCCAAACAATGCCCTGGCCCCAAAAAATCAGCGAAATCATCCCCTTGATCGCGACGATCTGGCGCAATTCGCTTGACCCAGCCTTCTTTGATCAGAATCAATTGCTCGACTGAACTGCCTTCCCGACACAGGTCATGCCCGCGTGCCAAAACGGTAAATTCAGCAATATCAACCAGTTGATCACGAACCTCAGCCGGTATGGCCAGCGCGGTCAAAGCAAACTCACGTCCCTTATTGCGGTACGTCAGGTCCAGTGCCGTTCCGAATTTTTGGAGCTTCCGCAAAATCCGCAGGGCCGGGCGCTGCACTTCGAGCACGGTCATTCCCTGCTGAGCATGGGCCTTGACGGTATAGGTCTGGGAGGTGCCGGACAAAACCGCCATTTCCCCAAACGGGCGGCCTTTTCCAACTTCACCAATCGGTTCAACTCGTCTGTCTATAAAGACTTGAGCCAGGCCATCAACCACAATGAAAAACGTATTGGTTTCCCATTCACCTTGTTTGAGGACTTCGGCGCCAGGTGGATAAACCAGCAGCCTGAAATAGGGCCCGACCTTCTTTCCAGGACCATAATTGCGACCATAAAGTGCTACCTCCAGGTCAACTCCAAATTTGTACCCAAGTCCTGGCTCGACTTCGGCCAGTTCCTCCAAAGCACTGATGGATTTAATCGCTCCAAGAATGGTGTGGTGATCTTTAATTTCCTGCGGCTGGGAAATATCACTCATAAAGAACAAGCTCCGGGGGCGTCCCAATTCACAACAAAGGATTCATATCACACCGCACCCCAAGTACCCACTCTGGGTAACGGCCTGGTTGGATCGCTTTCAGATGGAAGGAAAAGAGTCTACCAGTCAAACCTCAGACACCACTGATTGCTCAGAATGTTACCTTACCATACAACCCTGGTGTTGGCTTATTTAGGGAAATGAGAATCTGATGCGGGGGAAGAATTTTATTTTGGGATAGGAACGAAGTGAAAAATTGTGTCCAAATCGAGCGGGGACTATAGCAGCAGTCGTGCATTTTGTGGCAAAAGAAGAGCTGTTGAAACGAGACGGGTTACTGGAATTTACCGATCTTCCACAAAGATAAATAAATCCTGTGTCGCGGCAGGAATTTTTTGAGAAGTAATTGGTACTAAAATTATTACTTTACTTTGATCAAACCAGAAACTGCCTGCCCGCTATTCCCTGCCGCATCCTGAGCGGTCACTCGAATTCGGGCCGCTTTAGCTTTGGAAAGGGTCGAGGGTACATCCCAGGTGTAGACCTGAACCATTCCTGAAAGTCCCGTCACAATCACTTCATCAAAGGTTGCACCGTCAGCCGCATACTGAAGATCCTGGGCCATGACGCCGACGTTGTCGGTTGAACTCCAGGTAATTGAAACCGGTTTACCGCGCTTGAGCTTGGATGGAACCCCAATTGACGACACCGTTGGTGGTTGCGTATCGGGCGGGGACAAGACGCGAAAACTGGTTACCGCCTGATTATTCGCCCGATTGGCATCTTCGATAATGCCCGCCACATCAGCCATCACACTCACAAACACGGGTCCAGGTCTGGTACTGCCCGGAATCGAAAACGTCAATGAAAGCGGTAGCCGAGTCCCAGGGTTGATGGGTTGGGTCTGGACCAGTCCAAGGGTAATATCATCCTCGTCAATTTGAGGATCCGTTGAAAACACGATCCGGTTGGTCACGGCATCGGCCCGGAAGTTTCCAACATTGTGCAGATCAAACGTCAAGGTCACGCGCTCTCCAGCCAGTCTGGCGGGTGGATCAACCTGCAGGTTTTCAGGTGTCAAATCTGGTCGTGGAGCGTGCGGGTTGGTGGCAAGTTGAAACATTGCGCGACCATAGGTGGCCGCATAAATCACCCCGGTTCTGGCGTTGGCGGTCAAATCAGTCACCACCACATTTGGCAGGCCATAACTGAACGGCACCCACGATTCGCCGCGATTGCGGCTTCGATAGACACCAATATCGGTGCCGACATACACCGTTGAACTATCGGTGGGATCAATCAGCACCACATTGGCTGGAATATTTGGCAGCGTCTGACTGACATCCCGAAAGGTCAAACCACCGTCGGTGGTTTTAAAGACGTGGCCAGTTCCAAACCCTGAGACCACCACAAAAGCGACATTGGGATCAGCCGGATCAATCGTTACCCGGCGAATCACCCGATCAGGGATTCCAGCCACCCGGTTGAAGGTCGCCCCGCCATCCGTTGAACGACTCAGCACGCCATCACTTGAACCGACATACACCAGGCTCGGGTTGAGCCTCGTCACCGCAATCGCTGAAATGGTGCCGAGCGGTGTTGAGGTCAAATCCTGTTCTGAAGTCCGGGCCCAGTGGCGGCCCATATCTTCAGTGCGCCAGAGCCGATACGTTCCAAAATACAGCGCCTTTGGATTGATTGGGTCAATCACAATTGGAGCATAAAACGAGGCCCGTTCACGGCTGAATGTCTCTGGAATTGTCAGGTCAACAAAACTATTGCCACCATTGAGCGACCGCAAGATACTGGTGTAAATATAGGTTGTGTAAACAGTTTGTGGGTTTTCATAGTCAACGACGGTATAGCCGCCATCGCCATAGCTCACCTGCTGCCAGACCAGGCTTCCAGTGTTTTTCAGCGTGCCGTTATCCTGGGTGCCGCCAAACATGATGTTCGGGTCAGTCGGGTGTAGGGCCAGACCAACGTGCTGGGTCAGTGCCAGATTGCCGTTGATATCGGCAAAGCTCAGCCCCGCATCACGAGATTGGTAAATGCCGCCATCACACCCAAAATACACGATGTTTGGGTCAACCGGGTCAAACGCAATTGCATGCTGGTCAGGATGGATATTCCCCACACCAACCACCAGATTTGACCAGGAACGACCTCCGTCCATTGATTTGATGACGTCAATTTCTCCCAGGTAAATCACCATCGGATCATTGGGCGCCACCGCAATATAGTGGTCATACCAGCATTGCAACCCACAGAAAATGCTGCTGTTCGGCAACAACACCCAGGTTTCGCCGCTGTCGGTTGATTTGTAGACACCGAAATATTGTGCCGTTCCCAAAATCGAGGCATAGAGAATATTGGGTGAGGAAGGCGCAATGGCCAGCCGCATTCGGCGAATCAACGGCAACGGTGGCAATCCAGTTGACTTGAGCTGCCACGTTTTTCCGCCGTCCGTGGATTTATACACACCATTGTCTGATGAACCCGGATATGAAGCGGCGGCATAGACCACATTGCCATCCAGCGGGTTAATGGCCAGATCGTGGATACCGCTGACTTCGGTCAGTTGGAGCGTTCGCGTCCAGGTTTTTCCACCATTGGTTGTCAGCCAGACACCCGTTGGCTGAATGTCACCGGTTTCAGTATCCCGCGACGAAGCCACGCCGATCCAGACAATATCCGGGTTTTTAGGATGGATAATCACCTTGGAAATCGCGGCATATTCCAGCTCGGCAAACGCCAGATGCTCCCAGGTCGCGCCAGCATCGGTGGATTTCAACACACCGGCGCCAAAGTAACGCGGCTGATTCAACACGTTGACGTGATTGACATCACCTGTTCCAACATAGAGCACGTTCGGATCCGCTTTGGCAATTGCAATCGCCCCCGCCGTCAACGACGGCTCAAAGTCGGTCAGGGGCGTCCAGCTTGCGCCTCCGTTTTCAGTCTTCCAGACACCGCCGGTCGCCGAAGCGATATAAATCACCTGCCGGTTGGTCGGATGCACGGCAATTCCGCTGATTCGCCCAGAAACGTTTCCCCACTCTGGCGGAAGTGACTTCGCTGGGGCGGGTCCAATCGAACGCCATTCATTCCCGGCAATCGTGCGGGATTCACCAAGGGTGGCTTCAACGCGCTGACGTTCACGAATGGCTTTGACCCGCGCTCCGGTTGGAATTGAATTGGTCGGATACAGTCGCTCCTGCCAGAACCAGTCGGCTCTTGCTTCCGGGTCATCTTCAAAGACAGTTTGACCTGATTGAAAGGGTTTTGGCTCCTGTTGCGCCTGAATGGTTTGCACCGGATTCAAATAACAAAGCCATCCACCGATAAGTCCGACAACTGGAATCAACCACCTGACCTGAAGAAACCAGATATGAACCACTTTTAAAATATTGGACTTCCGCATAAAACTGGATATTTCTCGAATAAAATAGCGTGGGATTTTTTATAAAAGACGTGCAACCATAGCCGATCCAGGTGGAAAGACTCAAGGATGCTTTGGCAGCCGGCTCTGTGGTACTCTTTCGCCATCCCAGTTTTGCCATCAATCACTTTGATTCACCTACATTCTGCGTCGAGCTAACCAACTTTCTTAAAGATTAAAAGAAAGGTACCAAAACATGGAAGAAACGATCTCCCGTGACGACTATGACAGTCCCTGGAAAGAAGCACTTGATGAATATTTTAAGGATTTTCTGGAATTGCTGTTTCCCATGGTCCATGACGGAATTGACTGGAGTATTCCTCCTCAGTCACGTGACAAAGAACTTCAGAAAGTGACAGCCACCGCTCAACAGAGGCGGCAGGTAGCTGATAAGCTGAAGGAAGTACAAACCCTTGATGGAAGAACGAGATGGGTGCTCATTCACATCGAAGTTCAGAGCCAATGGGAAGCCGACTTTGCCAAGCGGATTTTCCGATTTGACGCCCGGATATATGATGAATTTGATAAACAAGTCATCAGTCTGGTGGTACTTGGCGATGGATTACCAGACTGGAAGCCAAGCCAGTTTGGCTGGTCATTCTGGGGATATGAGATGAAAGTTCGGTTTCCTATCGTGAAACTGATCAACTTGCATGCTGAAGGACTCGAACAAAGTCAAAATCGGTTTGCGCCCATTGTGCTCGCCCATCTCAAAACCATGGAGACGAAAAACGAAGCTCAAACCCGGCGCGAATGGAAGTTTCGAATTGTCCGCTCACTCTATGAGCGAGGCTATTCGGCTGAAGATGTGCGAAAATTGTTTCGCATTGTAGATTGGTTTATGCAGTTACCTGAAGAACTTGAGCGCAAGTTTCAGGCAGATTTAGAAGAATATGAGGAGCAACATCATATGCCATACATTACCAGCATCGAACGAATGGCCGAAGCTCGTGGCGAAGCTCGTGGCGAAGCTCGTGGCGAAGCTCGTGGCGAAGCTCGTGGCGAAGCTCGTGGCGAAGCTCGTGGCGAAGCCCGTGGCGAAGCTCGTGGTTTAGTTAAAGGTCGAATTCAGTCCAAAATCGAAACGCTTCTGATGACGCTTGATGCCCGTTTCGGCACACTTCCACCAGCTCTGGTTGAAAAAATTCAGTCCATTGATGATGAACCACAGCTCACCAGCCTCCAACGAACGGCGGTTTTAGTGACAACCCTTGATGAATTCACCACTGAGCTTGGAAAATAAAGGCATGGTCAGTACCACCCGTGTGAGCGGGCGGGCTCTCAATCCTTAATTTCAGATCAACCGCCTGAAGGCGGAACTCTCAACAAAAACCTCCACTTACGAAGGATGCCAGACCGTGTCTGTTTCGAACCTCAACAACCCTGAAGTCCTTGAACTTGTCCGTGACACCGCCGAATATATCCGCTATCTGAAAACGCTTGGGGTGTCACACCTTGGCGGTGCCGCCGACATCCCCGTTGATGTGCCGGCACCTCGACCGAAAGTCCAGGAACTGCCACCTCAAACATCATTGCTGAGAGAGGAATTGCCAGCCAGCAAACCATTACCTGACCCAGTTTCCGTGCAGGTTCAGGAAGCCCCACCCGCACCAGTTCAAGCCGAATCAACGATAACTGTATCTATTGAGCCAGCTTCCCTTCCCGAACCTGCCCTTCTGGAATCACTTCCGACGCTTCCTCCAATCGAAGTGCCGCCCATTGTTTCATCAACCATTCCCCCTGCCCCGCCAGTGGATCAATCCGAATCATCGCAACCTGAACCAGTTCCGGAGATTCCCACCATGCGCCTGATCAAAGTCACACCAGCGGCTTCAACAAAAAGTACCGCCAAATCAAAACCACAAGTCTCATTGTTTGATATGTTTGATGCTGAACCCGAACCACCAGCACCGGCAGCGGCAGCGCCCGTGCCTGAACCACAGGACGCCTGTTTGCAGGATATCCGTGATGAAATTGGCGATTGTCAGCGGTGCAAACTGGCCTCGGGCCGTCACCATATTGTCTTCGGCGATGGAAATCCACATGCCAGACTGGTTTTTGTTGGTGAAGCTCCCGGTGCAGATGAAGACGCCAGCGGTGTGCCGTTTGTCGGGCGGGCCGGTCAACTCCTCAACAAAATCATCGAAGCCATCGGCATGAAACGGGAAGATGTCTATATCTGCAACGTGGTCAAATGCCGTCCACCCGAAAACCGAACGCCGGAACGCGACGAAATTGACGCCTGTCAGGGCTTCCTGCATCGCCAACTGGCGATCATCAAACCAAAAATCATTGTTTCGCTTGGGGCACCAGCAGCCTTCACGCTACTCGGAGATTCCCGCATCGGACGCATCAGTGAAATTCGCGGCAATTTCTATGATTATCGGGGAACGCCACTGATGATCACATTTCATCCGGCGTATTTGCTCCGAACTCCTGAAAAAAAACGCGAAGTATGGGAGGACATGAAAAAAGTTCGCGCCTTCTTGCGTGGCGAACTCAAACTTGAATAGCGTTTTAGGAGAAACTCTCTATGCGACTTCGCCCGACGTTCCCCGTTCTGCTCAAGACGTGCGTTGGATTCATTGTGGTGCTTCTCATCCCGCCAACCATCCTGGGAAGCACCGCTCACGCCCTCACCCCAACCTGTCAGGTGCCGGCCTCTTCAATCAATTTCCCGACTCAATCCGATCAACCAGCATCTGAATCCACTCAGGATTTATCCAAACCGCAGGTTCGTGACCTCAAAGGCGGCGAAGTCCACACGTATCAGGTGGTTCTCGAAGCCGGGCAGTACTGGCAGGCGGTGGTCGAGCAACAAGGAATTGACGTTCTGGTCACGGTTTTCGACCCCAAAGACAGGCAGGTGTATTTTCTCGATAGCCCAAATGGAAGATCGGGACCGGAGCGAATTTTTCTAGTTGCTGTCACCAGCGGCCTCCACCGACTTGAAGTCCGACCTGCTGAACCGGCTGCTGAACCTGGGCAATACACAATTCAGGCTGAACCAGTGCGTAAGGCAACCAGCCTGGATCAGGCACGGATGGATGGCGAACTGGCTTTCGGACAGGGCATGCAGTTTTACCAGCAGAGCACCAAAGAGTCATTTGAACAGGCACTGGTTCAGTATGATCTGGCACGACGCGCCTTTCAGACCAGTGGCGATAAGTTGCTCGAAGCCCAGACTTTGACGTTCAAAGTTCTGGCGATGGACACCCTGGGTGATAAAGAACAGGCACTGAAACTTGCCTATGAACTTCTGGCGCTTTGGAAAGCTGTAGACAACCGGGTTGAAGAGGTCCGAACACTCAACTACATCGGACTTGCCTGCAATACACAAGGCAATCATCTCAAAGCTCTGGAAACCCTCAATCAAGCCGCTGACCGCTTGAAAGGAATTCACGATCCGTCGGTTGAAGCTCTGACCAGGACCAATCTTGGCGTGGTGTATGGTGATTTAGGCGAATCCCGCAAAGCTCTGGCGGCCTTTACGACTGCCCAACCCGTCTGGCGCGAGCTGCATGACAAATTCAACGAAAATACTGGATTGCTCAATATTGGCCAGTGTTTGTATCAGCTTGGTGAAACGCCAAAAGCCATTGAATCAATTGAAGCGGCGCTTCAACTGGCCCACGAAATCAACGATCCGCTGGGTGAAAGTCAGGCGGCGCAGGCGCTATCAGGGATCTTTCGTGCGCTGGGGCAATACCCGAAAGCATTGAGTTTCGCCCAACAAACCCTCAAGTTGCGGCAGGTTGCTGGTGATCGGTTTGGTGAAACCTCTGCCCTCAACGAACTTGGATTGACCTACTACAGTCTTGGCCAGTACCAAAAAAGTCTTGAACTCCACCAGCAAGCGCTGACTTTAGCTCGTGAGACAAAAGCCTATTTGACCGAAACCCGCATTCTGGTCAACCTTGGGGTGGCCTATACAACACTCAAGGACTACAAAAAAGGACTTCAGGCTCTCCAGCAAGCACTGGTCCTGCTTAAAAAAGGAGATGACCGGTTTACCGAAGCCGCCGCCCTGGAAAATCTTGGGGCGATTTATTCGGACACCGGCAACTATCGCAAATCACTTGAGTATTATCACCGCTGTCACAAACTGGATCTGGCTGTCGGCCTGCCGCGCAATATCGGATATTCGTTGTATCGGCTGGGAATTGGCTATCATAACCTCGATAACTGGCCCAAAGCGCTGCAGTATCTCACTTCAGCCCTGGAAACATTTCAAAAAGTTCAGGATCCACGATGCGAAGCATCCGCCTACTTTGCCCTGGCCCGCACGCTCAGTGCCCAGGGACGGTATCAAGAGGCGCTCGAACGGGTTGAAAAAGCAATCGAAGTCGCTGAAGCAATCCGCCAAAATGTCCAGGGGGACGAATTTCGGTCCTCATTTTTTGCCACCGTGCAGGATTACTTTGAACTGAAAATCGAACTGCTGATGCGGCTTCATAAAAAATCTCCTGAAGCTGGACATCATCTCGCGGCTCTCCAGTCAAACGAACAGGCCCGCGCCCGAAGCCTGCTGGAACTCCTGACGGAAAGCCAGGCCAATATCCGCGAAGGCATCGCCCCGGAACTACTTGCCAAAGAACAAGAAGTGAAAGTCCGATTGACTTCCAAGCTTGAACGTCTGACTCAACTACTCAGTGGGAACGCTCCCAGTGAGGAACAAGCCACGCTTCAAAAGGAAATTGATGGGTTAAAAACCGAGTATCGGGAAGTTCAAAACCAGATTCGTACGCAAAGTCCCCACTACGCGGCCCTGACTCAACCTCAGCCACTGACCGCCCAGGAAATTCAAACCCAGGTCGTAGACAGCGAAACGGCCTTACTTGAGTATGCGCTGTGCGAAACAACGAGTTATCTGTGGGTCGTCACCCCGACAGGCGTGAAATCCTTTTCGTTGCCCCCACGTGATGTGATCGAAAAAAAGGCCCGGCAGGTGCGTGAATTCCTCCTTGAGCGAACCAATACAAAGCCAGTTTCAACCTCCACTCAGGGTTCAAAGTCAAAGGCGTCTCGGAATCTGCAGAAGGGTTCAGATCAACGGAAAGTGCGTGTCAGCCAGGCTGACCAGCAGTTCTTTCAAGCCGCAGCCCAACTCAGTCAGATGATTCTGGGACCAGCGGCTCAGGACCTGACCAAC
This sequence comes from Acidobacteriota bacterium, assembly GCA_016208495.1. NCBI lineage: Bacteria > Pseudomonadati > Acidobacteriota > Acidobacteriota bacterium. The sequence continues at coordinate 59,768 of JACQXX010000109.1, forward strand.
AAACGACTGGTGATTGTCCCTGACGGCGCCCTTCAATACATTCCGTTTAGCGCGCTCTGTCTTCCCAGCCCAACTCTCAACCAAACCAAACCCGGAACCCGATATACCGAACCACTGATTGTGCGACACGAAATCGTAACCTTGCCTTCAGCCTCGACACTGGCAGTCCTGCGACACGAAACTGCCAGTCGGCAACCCGCGCCAAACCAGCTTGTGATTCTGGCTGACCCAGTTTTTGGAGGCGATGATGATGATCGCGTATCATCAATGAAGTCAGCATCTTCCCTTCAACCGTCACCAACTGGGCTACAACCTGAATCAACCAGTGGTCTGGCCAGCGAGTATGTTGCCACTCGATTACTTGGTCGCAGTGAAGACACAGCATCCTCAGATTCAAGAAGCAGTCTTCAGATTCCGCGCCTGTTTTTCACCCGTGACGAAGCCAACCAGATTTTGAATCTGGCAGGTGAAACAACCACGCTCAAAGCGCTTGATTTCTCAGTGAATCGAGCCCTGATTTCAGAAGGCCGGTTGAGTTCTTATCGGTACATTCACTTTGCCACGCACGGGTGGCTTGATGCCGAACATCCAGAGTTTTCAGCGCTACTGCTGTCCATGGTCAATGAGAAAGGTGAACCCCAGGACGGCTTCCTGCGGGCCCTCGAAATCTTCAATTTAAACCTACCCGCCGAAATGGTGGTTCTTTCCGCCTGTCAAACCGGACTCGGCAAAGAAATCAAGGGTGAAGGTGTGGTTGGGCTGACGCGTGGGTTTATGTATGCCGGTGCCAAACGGGTTGTGGTCAGCCTCTGGAGCGTCAGTGACAAAGCCACCGCCGATCTGATGACGCGCTTTTACCAGAAGATCTTTCGGGAAGGAATGCCGCCAGCGGCTGCCCTGCGAGCTGCCCAACTCGAACTCTGGCAAAGTGAAAAATGGCGAGCACCATTTTTCTGGGCACCATTTGTGATTCAGGGCGAGTGGAAGTGAAGCCGGGTTCCGGGTTCCAGGTTCCGGGTTCCGGGTTCCGGGTTCCGGGTTCCGGGTTCCGGGTTCCGGGTTCCGGGTTTTCGAATTTCTGTCCTTTTCGTCCTTATTGTCTTTTAAACCTTGAACCCTAAACCCAGAACCCTAAACCCTGAACCCAGAACCCAGAACCCTAAACCCTGAACCCTGAACCCTACTATCCCACCTCTTTCAACACCCGAAAGCCCAGCCGGTTGGTACGGCAATCTGGCAATTCGACCTGTGACTGTGCCGAACGGCAAAAAGGAGCAATGTCGGCCCAACTTCCGCCCCGTGACAGGCGGTAGGTTCGGGTTGTGTCTGTGCCCAGGGCATTCTGGCACAGTTCCCGAACATTGCCGTGCATGTCATAAAGCCCCCAGTCGTTGGGGAGTTTTTGACCAACCGGATGAGTGCGATGACTGGAATTGTCAATATACCACCCCATCAGTTCCAGCGTCCCGGCATAGGGACCGAGGGTCCCCGCCCGGCAGGCATATTCCCACTCGCTTTCGGTCGGAAGCCGATAACTTGAGGTGCGTTCTTTTTTATTGAGTCGTTTGAGAAACTCCTGTACCTCTTCCCAGCCAATACTCTCAACCGGCAATCGGGTGTTGCCTTTAAAGAATGAGGGCGCCGTCCCCATCACCGCTTTCCATTCTTCCTGGGTCACTGGATACACCCCAAGATAAAACGGTTGGGAGATGATGACTTCCTGCTGTCGTTCGTCCCGACTGCGCCCGGCTTCGGTTTCAGGTGACCCCATCATAAAAGTGCCTGTGCGAATCAAAACAAACTCCATTTTGAGCCGGTTCTTGAATTCGCGAGGCACATCCGGAACTGGAATCCGCCCGGCTGGTTGAGCTGGTGGAATCACCCCAGCTTCTGGGGGATTTTTTCGCTTCCCTTTTCCAGTCAAGGTCTCAACCATTGAATTAAAAATTGGAATGATGATCCGTTTGGCCCGCACAATGGTTGGAGCTTCCGGCTGATCAGTTGGCGGTACCAGAGCAGCCATCTGTAGCGCTGAGGTCGAATAGCCAGACGCGGGTGGGAAACTTTGTTCGATAGAATCTTGAGGAACGAAATCAGTTGGTACCACGCCAGAGACAGCCGGCATACCGCCTGAAACAGTCACCGCCTGCACGGCCTGGAGCATTTCAACTGCCGAAGCAAACCGCTCGGTAAAATACATCCGGGTGGCTCGATCCAGAACTGAGGCCAGTCCAGGATTTACTGACGAAAGAAACGACTGCCACTTCACAGCTCCGGTTTGAGGATCAGTGGGCAAATCCTTGGGCCCGATCCCGGTCAAGGCACAAATCGCGGTCATTCCCAGGCTGAACAAATCGCTGGCCAGTACCGGACGACCAGCAGCCTGTTCGAGCGGCATATACCCTGGCGTTCCAATCCGGGTGGTGGCTTCCTCGTGGGCACCGATGACCCCACGCGCAATCCCAAAATCAATCAGAACCGGCAGGCGATCCCGCCGCCGAAAAATAATGTTGCTCGGCTTGATGTCACGATGAATGATGTTTTTGGAATGCACATACTGAAGTACAGGCAGCAAGCCCACAAGCATGGCGACGACTTCCGATTCGCTCAGGCGACCAGTTTTGCGAATCCGCTCAATCAGGGTCTGACCCTCAACCCATTCCTGAATCAGGTAGAAATTCCCACCTTCGGCAAAATAGGCAAACAGTTTGGGAATTTGGCCCAATGGCGACTGCTCCCCGAGGCGTTCCAAAATGGCGGCTTCTTCCTTGAAACGTTCAATCAATTCCTGTTGCAGTGTCCGATCAGTGGCCGGTTTCAACTGTTTTAAGACACATCGGCGATTGGACGGAAGATGGGTGTCTTCGACCAGAAACGTCTCGCCATAGGCACCCTGTCCAAGTTGTTGCAACACACGGTAGCGATTGCTGAGCAGTGCCATAGAGTTAGGGTTCAGGGTTCAGGGTTCAGGGTTCAGGGTTCAGGGTTCAGGGTTCAGGGTTCAGGGTTCAGGGTTCAGGGTTCAGGGTTCAGGGTTCAGGGTTCAGGGTTCAGGGTTTTCGAATTTATGTCCTTTTTGTCCGTTTCGTTCTTTTTGTCTTTTAAACCCTAAACCCTGAACCCTGAACCCTGAGTGCATTCTACCTGCCCAACACCTCGCTTGCATACTATCAGCCGCAACAAAATCTGGAATGCTGATTGCTCCTTATCAAAGCAGGTTGGTTTTGAGGAAATTGCCCCACATTCGGCGGAGGTGCGACAACCACTATGAATTTACCTCAACTGCTTGAATTTAAACGCAACGACCTGATTACCGAAGCCCTCGGAATCCTGAATCAGGCCCGGCTCTCTCATTATGACGAAGCTGGATACACCCAACGGCGATTGTATCTGATCCGGCTCTATGACTTGATGACTCAATGTATTGAACAAAATGACATGGTTCCAATGCTCAATTACATCAAGACATTGGCTGAGGAACGCTTTACCACTGGATTTGACCTTTCCGAAGTTCAAATGGCTTTCAATGTCATGGAAGAGGTGATCTGGAAACACATTCTGACGGACCTTCCAGCGGAAAAATACCCAGAAGCCCTGGGCATGATCAGTACTGTGCTGGGAACCGGAAAAGATTATCTGGCCAATATGTATGTTTCGATGGCCAGTCAGCACAAAGCCACCTCGATGGATCTGTCAGCTTTGTATCAGAAAGCCAGGTAATGGGCTAAAGACTTCGGGCTCAGGGCTGGGGGCTGAAGACTTTGGGTTGAAGAATTGGTTTTATTTCATCCCTCATCCTTCATCCCTCATCCCTTCCTTTGCTCCGAGTCTTCGAGTCTTCAGCCCCAAGCCCTCAGCCCCAAGATTTCACGGTCGGACAAATACCTTGTAAGTGTACTGAATTGTCTTTTCCTCGCCAGGTTTGAGTGGAATGTCCCACGTGATGCGTGAGGTTGGGTTGATGGCCTGAATCGCAACCGCCAGTTTTTCGGGTTTGCCCAATTCAGCCGCCGTGATGACTTCGCCGCGAACTGTTTTCTTGATTGAAAGTTTGATGTTTGTGGGTTTGAAGTTTTTCACTTTGAGCGTGCCGGTGACGGTCACGGCGTCATAGTCATACCCATAGCGTTTTTTCGCATTCTGCACCCGTTCGGTTTCCAACTCCTGGCGTTCAACCCGCACATCCGTCGCCACCGTCAATTTCAACAACGTGCTGGCGCTTTTCGGTGTGTAGTTGAGTATATCCTGAGCAATCGGTTTGTTTCCCGAGATGGTCATGGCTGGCGCTGTCGTCCAGGGAACGTTCGACACATTTTTTAACCGAAGCGAGTGCCACACTTGATCTTCAGCTTTTGGAGCGGCTGAACGGTTAATATTCCCATCATCATCAATTTGCAGAATATTGGATACATCCCACTGATAGACGTGCTCATAGGGGACTTCGCTTGAAAAGACGTTATAAGTTCCCCGTTCGCCTTTTTTCAGGTTGACGTGCTGACGGTTGTAGAGAAAGAGATCTTCTTCCGAATTGCCCTCCAGTTCATTGACGGTCGTGCTGTAGTCAAGTTCCGTGTCGTCCGCATCATAGGCATTGGCCTGCTGAGCCATAATTCGATTGGTTCGCACATTGTCCAGCCGACCATAGGCATAGGACGAGGAACTGCCCCCGCTTTGCAGGCTCGACATAAATTCAGCCAGCGTTTGCTGCAGCGTCATCGGCGACGGAATATCCGAGACGGCAAAATTTGGGAAGCCGACGACGAAAAAGACATCCGTATCCAGCAAATCTTCCATGTCATTGATCAACACCGCCTGCATCGTGACCTGGGCGGTTTTGTCGTCTTTGAGTGAAACCAGATAGGATGGCGTCCAGCCCATGCCTTTTTGCAAATACCCCATTGTGACGGAGGCAGTACTGGTGGCGCCTTTGGCTCTGAACTTTAATAATTTTGTTTTTTCTTTGGTCTCCAGTTTGGTAACGGGAGCGCTGGCGAATGAAATGAACTGGACCTGCGAATGACGAAAGGCCGTTACTTTTCCATCTATTTTCATGAGAAAAAGTTCTGAGGGAACCGGGGCCGGCAAGTAATTGTAGGAAGTTCCACCATCCCTGGTATTTCGGAGCGGAGTCGCCTCGGGCGCATCTTGAAATGAAAGGATTTCTCCAGAATACACTTTGTCATTGACGGTGATGCTGGCCATTTTCCCAGCATTTGCTTCGAGTAACTCAGCCAGCGATTGGACAGACTTTGGTTTTGTCACATCTCCTTGTGAAGCAATCACCTCTTCAAGGATGACTCCTGGATCACCAGGTGCCAGCCAGAGCGAACCAAACGTGGCATTCGGCACGGTATGAATCGTGCCCCACCCATCTTCAACCAGATTGATTTTCCCCTGTCGAACCACAAATCCCAGGCCGTTTTTAAATACCGCCAACGACACCGGTTTCGTGTCAGGCGGTGGCGTGGCCGGTTTTTCCTGTCCTAAAATCGCTACTGATGAAAGACACACCAGAACCAACAACCCTGAAACCAGAGCTTGTTTGAAACGCATAACTTTCCCCTTTTGTGGATAGTTTTTGAACTGCTTGAACTTGCTGAATTGATTCTAAGGCGTGGGACATCACATTGCTCGCTAAAAATGGAAATTCGTTCCAAGAAATCTGGATTTTTCCCAGACAAGCCTCGTGAACAGTTGGATTTTACAGCCACCTCTCTCCCGGTGTCAGGATTCGCGATTTCAGATTTTCATTTTGTTGGAAATTTCGGGCACACAACGCACTGCGTCAGGTTGACCAACAGGCACAACACCTTCATAATTTGGGGCTCAGTACCAACACTGACTTTCTATCTATCCCATCCAGTTCAATTAATCATATTTCTCGCGAGGTATTCTGCACGTGCGCCGTTCTTTGTCTGTCTTCGGTTTGGCGCTGCTTCTGGTCAGCAGCAGTCTTTTTTCAAATTTCCCGCTCTCATCTTGCTTCACTCAAGCAAACTCGCAATCTTCCCAATTTTCCAACCCTTCAACTCAGCCTGCCGATTTAGGTGATCTTGCCGCAACCTCACTCATTGACCGTGGGTTTGTACTCTATGGCGACGGCAATGGCGTGACTGGCTGCCGCGAAACGTCACCCTCTGAAACCATGCTGATGAAGCGTGGGCAGGAAGCGCAAAAACTCCACGTTTTGAACCGCCCCGAAGCCAACCGGCAACAAACCGGACTGAAAATCATTTTGCGTGGCACCGATCAACTCGAAGAAAATCAGCAGGCCAAGCAGGCGTTTTTTAATGCCGCTGCCCGGTGGGAAGCCGTCATTCAGACCCCAATCACAATGGTGCTGGACGTTGACTATGGCCCAACCCGGTTTGGCGTCCCGTTTGGTTCGGGAGTCATTGGGTCAACATTTACCTCTGACACAGCGGCTTCCTATAGCGAACTGCGCAAACGGCTGATTGCCGGTGCCATTGGAACAACTGATGAAACAATCTACCGCGCCTTGCCGGAAGATGCCCTCCCGACCGAAATTGGTCCAGCAACCCGCATCGAACTCCCCGTAACGGTCGCTCGCGCCGTTGGGTTAGCCCCAATTGCCGCCAGCGAAACTGGCGGTGGGGCACCTTCGATTGGATTTAATTCTAATTTTAATTTTGATTTTTCACCTGAAAACGGAATCGGATCTGGCCAAACTGACTTTGATGCCGTCACCGTCCACGAAATCGGTCACGCGCTTGGGTTTACATCCAATGTGGGATTAACCGAATTAACGGGCGGCACAGTTCCAGTTCCAACCATTTGGGATCTGTATCGCTTTGGCAATGAAATCACTTTGAGCGAATTTACCTCAGCCGAACGACTTCAGTTGACGGGCGGAACACAGATTCTGTTCTCCGGAAACGACCTTAAAGGATTATCACTGTCAACCGGTGCTCCAAATGCCAGCGGAGGTGACCGCCGACAGGCAAGCCATTGGAAAGACGACAGCATCCTGGGCCGACGCATTGGGATTATGGATCCAACCCTGGGCAGTGGAGATCGCTCAATCATTACTGAAAACGATCTGCGTGCCCTCGATTTGATGGGATTTCGCATGGCTGGGCAAACTGGTGGTGACACCGCGCCACCCACCGTTTCCATTATTTCACCGAATGGCGGCGAAACCGTGTTTGTCGGTCAACAATCAACCATTACCTGGACCTCCAGCGACAACGGGTTGATTGTGTCTCAGGATATTGCCCTTTCAACCGATGGGGGTGCCACCTTCCCCCGCTCGATTTCAACTGGACTGGCGGGTGAAGTGAATCAATTCACCTGGAATGTGCCAATTTTCCCAACCACCCAGGCTCGAATTCAGATTACCGCAACGGACGGGGTACTCTTACAAACAACCGTTCAGAGTGCTCAGAACTTTACCCTGGCGATTCCGCCGCTCCAACCACCAGCCGATTTGGCCGCCACGGTCAACGGTCCGCAAGTTCGCTTGAGTTGGAAAGCCGCTACGAGCAGCTCAACGGCAAGCCTTCAAGGATACACCATTTACCGGTCCAAGACTTCGCCGGTTGAAGCCGTGCCTCAAAACCGGTTGGGAAGCTTCACCCCGCAAATCACCTCATTTTCAGATCGTCCGTCTCCCGCTGATGGCAAAACCAGTTATTTTTATGTCGTGACGGCCACCTACAACACCGGTGAAAGCCGTCCTTCAAACGAAGTCACGGCTCTTCCAAATGCCAGTGAGGGTGATTTCACGGCACCAACCGTCCGTGTGGTGTCACCCAACGGCGGTGAAACCATCACCTCGGGTGATTCACTAACCATCACCTGGAGTTCGAGCGACAACGGCGCCCTTGCCAGCCACACAGTTGAGCTTTCAACCAACAGTGGCGGCACATTTGGAACGTCAGTGGCGGCTGGACTTGCCGGCACAGCACAAAGCTTTGTGTTTGCGGTCCCGGCACAACTGGTGTCAACCACGGCACGAGTTCGAGTCTCTGCCCGTGATGCCGCCGGAAACATGGCCCAGGATGTTTCAGATGCTGACTTTACGCTTCGCTCAAACGACACGGTCAAACCAGTCGTCACGGTCACCTCGCCTAACGCTTCGACCAAAAAGGTCAATGGCGGCACCTCACTTTCGGTTTCCTGGACGTCAAGCGATAACGTAGGATTGGCAGGTCACGAAATTTCACTCTCCAAAGATGATGGCGCGACCTTTGCGACCTCACTGGCAACCAGCATCAGTGGCTCAGCCACTTCATTTTCAGTGACGATTCCAAATGAAAAGATCAAAAAAGCACGCCTGAAAGTGACTGCCCGTGACGTTGCCGGTAATATTGGCGAAGGCATTTCGACCCCGTTCAAGGTCAAAGCGAAAAACTGACAAGGTGACCAAATGACAAGGTGACCAAATGACAAGGTGACTGAATGACAGAGGCAACTATCAAGGTATCACCTTGTCACCCTGTCACTTGGTCACCTTGTCACCTTGTCACCTTGTCACCTTGTCACCTTGTCACCCTGTCACTTTGTCACCCTGTCATTCTGTCACTTTGTCACTTTCTCACTCTTCAATTTATGTCATCTCCCAAACTCACACTTGCCGAAGCCCAGCAGGAAGTTGTTCGCCTGCGTGAAGAAATCGCCTATCACGATGAGTGTTATTATGTCCGCAGCCAGCCGGAAATCAGTGATTATGACTATGATCAGTTGATGAAGCGGGTGCAGGAAATCGAAGAAACCTATCCGGAACTCATCTCGCCTGACAGTCCGACACAACGTGTTTCAGGGCGAGCGGTTGAAGGGTTTGAGTCCTACAAACACCAGCGCCCAATGCTGTCGCTCAACAACACCTACTCGATCCAGGAGTTAAAGGAGTGGGATGCCCGGTGCCGCAAGCTGACTGAATCTTCTTATGAGTATGTTGCCGAACTGAAAATTGACGGTTTGAGCATTTCATTGATCTATGAAAACAATGCGCTCGCACGTGCCGTCACCCGAGGCGACGGGGTAACCGGCGATGTCGTCACCGACAATGTGCGTACGATTCGCAGTGTCCCGCTCAAAATTCGGACGCCAAAAGCTTCGGTCCTGGAAACCAGGGGAGAAACACCCCACCAGGCATCGCTCTTTGACGATCCAAAGCTTGCCCTTTCAACCGAATCGGCGCCAGCCCTCCAATTTCCAAGTTTTGAAGTGCGTGGGGAAATTTACCTGCCAATTTCTTCATTTCGCGAAATCAATGATGAACTCGAAGCCGATGGTCACGAACCATTTGCCAATCCACGTAACGCCGCTTCGGGCACACTCCGGCAACTTGATCCACGCGTGGTGGCCGAACGCAAACTTGATATTTTCTGTTATGACCTGATTGTGGATGGCGCCAAGCCGTTTCGCACCCATTGGGAAATGCTGAACTGGTTGCGCGAACACGGGTTCAAGGTCAACCCCCTCAGCCGCGCCTGTACGACACTGGAAGATGTGGTTGTCTTTTGCAACGACATGGAAAGCAAGCGCGAAACACTTGATTATGAAATTGATGGTGTCGTGGTCAAAGTCAATTCAACCGATGTCCAGGCCGAAGTCGGCACTACGAGCAAAGCGCCGCGCTGGGCTGTGGCCTATAAATTTGCGGCTCGTCAGGCGACAACCCGTCTGAATGCAATCACCTGGCAGGTTGGCCGCACAGGAACGGTGACTCCGGTGGCCGAACTGGAGCCGGTCCTCCTGGCCGGAACCACCGTCAGCCGGGCTTCATTGCACAACACCGATCAAATCGAGCGGCTGGATGTTCGAATTGGTGATCTGGTGGTGATTGAAAAGAAGGGCGAAATCATTCCACAAGTGGTCAATTCCCTGCCCGATCAACGCACATCGGATGTTCCGAAAGTTGAATTCCCGACCAATTGTCCGATTTGCACAACTGAACTGATGCGAAATCCAGGTGAAGTCGCCCTCCGGTGTCCGTCTGAAACCTGCCCGGCGGTCATCAAAGGCGCCATTTTGCACTTCGCCAGCCGCGATGCGATGAAAATTGAGGGCCTGGGGGAAGTTCTGGTTGATCAACTGGTGAGCCGGAATCTGGTTCGAACCCCAGCCGATCTCTACAAACTGGACCTGTTCAGTTTGGCCAACCTGGAACGCATGGCGACCAAGTCTGCCTCAAACGTACTCGAACAACTCGAACGCAGCAAACAGGCTGGTCTGGCGCGATTGCTTCATGCGCTGGGCATTCCACACGTTGGAAAGCACAAAGCCCAGGTTTTGGCGCGGCATTTTGGCGATCTCGACAAACTTGCCTCAGCCGGGCAAGCCGATTTGGAAAACATTCATGAAATTGGCGGCATTATGGCCGAAGCGGTCGCGAGCTGGTTTACAACTCCCAAAAATCAGGACCTGATTGCCGAACTCAAAGCCGCTGGCCTCAAAACCCAAACCGATGCGCCAGCCCTGGCCACTGGCTCACAAGTTCTTGCCGGGAAACAGTTTGTCTTGACAGGTACACTTCCAACCATGTCTCGGGATCAGGCTTCGGCGCTCATCACGGCCCACGGAGGACGTGTCACTTCGAGCGTCAGTAAAAAGACCGATTTTGTCCTGGCTGGGGCCGAAGCCGGCTCGAAACTTGAAAAAGCCCAAAAGCTTGGCGTGACCGTGATTGATGAAGCCGCTTTTCTGGAAATGATCCAGGGTTAGGGTTCGGGGTTCGGGGTTCGGGGTTCGGGGTTCGGGGTTCGGGGTTTTCGAAGAGGGCGCGGTTCAAAGCAACAGCGCCCTTCCTTTTCGTCACCCTGTCACCCTGTCATCCTGTCATCCTGTCATTCAACTCCGATGGAAAGCAAGGCGGCTTCCAGGTGTTTTTCGTCTGCCAGTGAGACGGTTCGCAGATCCAAAAAAACAAAATCATGTTCCACCCGACTAATCACTGGCGTCGAAGCTGATCGGAGCCGGGCTTCCAGTTCAACGGCTGAAAGTGTGGTTGATTGCAGCCCAATCAATGTGGTTGGAAGCTTGACCTGTGGCGCTGAACCGCCGCCAACCAGAGAAAATCCCGGCTGGAGCGTGATTGAAATCGGAAGTTTTGACGCCTTCACCTTTCGTTTGACACGTTGAACCAGCCGCCGGGCTCGGTGGGCTAATTGTTCTGGCGTGGCAGTTAAGGCGACCAGCGCCGGTATTTCTTCGGCGGCTAAACCGTCGAGATACAATCGGAGCGTTGCTTCAAGAGCGGCATACACCATTTTATCAACCCGAAGGGCTCGCATCAGCGGGTTGTTTTTGATTTGGCTGACCAGGTCACGCCGACCAGCAATAATTCCAGCCTGGGGTCCGCCCAGGAGTTTGTCTCCACTGAAAGCGACCAGATCAACACCAGCGGCAATCGAGTTTTTGACCAGCGGTTCATCAATCCCAAAAGGTGTCAGATCAATCAGGGCCCCACTGCCAAGATCCTCAAAACACAGCAGGTTATGTTGTTTTGCCAGGGTCGTCAGTTCAGCGAGTTCAGGTTTCTGGCTAAATCCAATCAATCGAAAATTGGACGGATGGACGCGTAAAATCATTCGCGTTTGGGGTGAAATCGCCTGTTCATAATCAGAAAGGCGGGTTTTATTGGTCGTTCCGACTTCAACCAACCGGGCACGGCTTTTTTTCATCACGTCCGGAATGCGAAACCCGCCGCCAATCTCAATGAGTTCTCCACGCGAGATTAAAACTTCTCCGTCTTGACAAAACGTGTCTAATGTGAGTAATACAGACGCCGCACAGTTATTCACCACAACGGCTGATTCACAGGCCAGAATCTTTTGCAGCACCGCCTCGCAATGCAAATGGCGTTGCCCTCGCTTTCCACTTCCCAGGTCATATTCCAGGTTTGAGTATCCACGTGACACATTGATGACGGCTGTCAACGCATTGACGGCCAATGGCGCCCGTCCCAGGTTGGTATGCAGCACAACCCCGGTGGCATTGATCACTGACCGGAGTTGGGGCATTTGGGACTGTTCCCATTGTGCCAACAGTCGTCTATCAATCAGATCCAAAAGAGCTTCAGCCGTGCCAGGAAGCGTAATCTGGTGGGAGCGAACTTCTTGACGGATATCATCCAAAAGCTGGCGCACAATATCCCGAATTTGCTCGCGCCGCCCGGCATCAATGAGCTTCCGGAATGTTGAATTGGATTCTAATCGGGAAAGAATTCGCTCAACGGAAGGTATCTGGCTCAGAATTTGCTGGATTTCTGAAGGCATAGGTGACATGTCAGGTCTCTTACGGCAAAGACATTCCTAGTACAACAGCGCCGAGAACATTTCCTGCATTTGGGAAATGAGAACGCAGGTTTTCCGGAAACTTTACCAGTGGGTTTGGCGTCCAAAGGAGGTGGGAGAAACAATCAAACCTGACAACTTGAATCAAATGCACACCAGGAAACCAAAGAAAATCAATCAATTTGAGGGAGATTCGGTTTTTTGGCTGTTTTTTCTAAAATAAACGCGTATACTAAAAGGCTGCCCAAGGCTTTGTCAATCTGTCGTTGTCTCTGTAGTACACCTTACTGCAGAGTTGGTTGTTGGTTGTTACCGAAAAACTGAAGACCTTCCCTTACCGGTTGGTCTTTTGGCTTTTGGGAAGGGATAAACATCGTGAGGTCAAACTTGAAAGACGATTATATGAATGGGGAAGGTGATCCAACCAGTGGGGACAATATGGTCTCCAGTTTGGATCTCGAAAAATTTTTAGCAGAAATAGATTCAACCACTGCGGATGATGACGATTTCGTTTGGGAAAGTGACACTGAAGAAGTTGAAGAAATTGAAGATGCCGAAGATGTAACCGAGGCCCTCGCGGCCCCACAACCTGATCTTTCAGCCTCCGAAGCAGACCGGTCACTTGATGCGATGACACTCTATCTGCGTGAGATGAGCAATGTTTCATTGCTGACTCGCGAAGATGAGGTCGCCATTGCCAAACGAATCGAGCGGGGTCGCCGGCGACTCCAAAAAGCGCATGCCCGATCCCTGATCGTGGCCGAAGCACTCGAAGAACTCGCTGAAAAACTTGTCCACGAACAATTGAGCATCCGCGCGGTCATTGACACGTCAGACTCAGTGGCGGAAGACATCACACTCGAAAACGAACAAAAATATCTCGAAGAAACGGTTGAAAAGTTTCAACAGGTCACCAAACTGGTGGTCCAAATCCGCAAAGAAACCGTCAAGATCCAGGAAGAGCAAAAGAATTCCAAAAAAATGAGCCGGTTGCTGCGGAAATTGTCCCGCCGCCGAATCGAACTGTCACGAGTCATCCGGACGATTCTGTTTTCAAATCAGATGCGTCGGGAGTTTACCAATCGCATTCAAGGCGTGGTCCGTCAGATTCTGGAACTCGAAGATCAGGTCACCCGCGCTGAAAAAGCGCTCGCTTCAAAGAAACGAGTGGATGAAAACGAGATGAAGAAGAAAATCCGGCTGGCGAAAAAACGCCTTTCGGAAATTGAGCAACGCTATGTTTCAACCACGGTTGAGATCAAACGCTCGCTCAAACAAATCATCTCCGCCGAAGCCGAAGCTGAAAAGGCACGCCGTGAAATGATCGAAGCCAACCTTCGTCTGGTCGTGTCAATTGCCAAAAATTACATCAACCGGTCACGCGGGCTGCAATTTGCCGATTTGATTCAGGAAGGCAATATCGGCCTGATGCGGGCGGTTGAAAAATTTGACTATCGCCGTGGATATAAATTTTCTACCTATGCCACCTGGTGGATCCGGCAGGCCGTTACCCGAGCCATTGCCGATCAAGGGCGGACGATCCGGGTGCCAGTGCATATGGTTGAAACCATTAACAAAATCGTGCGCACCGCGCGGTTGATGGTTCAGGAACTTGGCCGCGAACCAACGCACGAGGAACTTGCCCAGCGAACCGATCTGCCGGTGGTTAAAGTTCGCCAGGCGCTCAAAATCGCCCAGGAGCCGATCAGCCTTGAAACGCCGATTGGGGATGACGGCGAATCAAACCTGGGAAGCTTTATCGAGGACCGCAACAGCCTTAACCCGGCGGAAATGATCGTCGGCAAGGGGCTCCGGGAAGCCACCCTTGAAGTTCTCAACACCCTCACCCCACGCGAGGCCCAAATCCTCAAAATGCGGTTTGGTCTTGATAATGACGGACAGGAACGAACCCTCGAAGAAGTCGGTCGCCACTTTGCCGTCACCCGCGAACGCATCCGGCAAATCGAAGCCAAGGCGTTACGCAAACTTCGCCATCCATCACGGAGCCGAAAGTTAAAAACCTTCTTTGACGACGATTGGCGATAACCTGAACCGTTCAGGCCAGACTTCACAGTCTGGCCTGATTTTTGTTTGTCGCATTGTCTGAAAATACCAACCACCACCAGCCTCCCCCTCCTCTCCTTTTGAACACCCCATGTTTTCCGCTGCGCTTTGGGAATCTGTCCAACAAGCTTTTGTGAGCCTTTCCGCCAATAAACTCCGCACTATCCTCACCTTGATTGGAATTGTGGTTGGGGTGACGGCTGTCATTGCCGTGGTCACCGTGATCGAAGGACTCAATCAAAAAGTGGCCCAAACCTTTGCCAGCCAGGGCTCAAATGTTTTTTCGGTTCGAAAACTTCCGCAAATCATTCTCAGCCGGGATGATTTGTTACGGTTCCAAAAACGCAAAGATATCACTGAAGATGATGCCCGATTTGTCACTGACCGCTGTCGCGAGTGTGATCAGGTCGGATGGGATTTCACCACCATTGGCACGGTCAAGTTTGAACACGAAAAATCAGAGAATGTCATCATTCGAGGCATTTCGGGAAACGTGCCAACCATTGAGTCACTCACCCTTGACGCAGGCCGCATTTTTACCGACCAGGAAGCCCAGGGCTCCCGCAATGTGTGCATTATTGGGTGGGACGTGGTTGACAATCTCTTCCCTTCAAAAGATCCGCTCGGCAAAGAAATAAAAATTGCTGGTCGGCCCTATACCGTCATCGGGATTTCAACCCGGTATGGATCACTCTTTGGGTTCTCGCGTGACAATTTCGTCATGATTCCCTTTTCGACCTTTTGCCGTGTGTATGGAACAGGCGGGTCAATTAATATCATTATTGCCGCGATCAGTACCGAGCGCATTGACCAGGCCGAACAGGAAGTCCGCACGCTGATGCGCATTCGGCGGCAGAAATCGTTTCGGGACGAAGATGACGGGTTTGCCATTGAAAGCTCACAGGTTTTTCTCGATCTCTATGCCGATGCAACCCGCAATATCTACCTGGTTTCCTTTGTCGTTTCGGGAATCTCGCTCATTGTCGGCGGCATTGTGATTATGAACATTATGCTGGTCTCAGTCACCGAACGCACTCGCGAAATTGGCATCCGCAAGGCCATGGGTGCCCGCCGGGTTGATGTCTTATGGCAATTTCTGACCGAAGCCGTGGTCATTTCGGCGATTGGAGGCTTAATCGGCATCTTTTGCGGTTTCGGATTGGCCTATCTGATTTCGATCTACACGGCCTTTCCAATTGCCGTCAAAGCCTGGTCAGCGATTCTTGGTGTTACGGTTTCGTCGCTGGTCGGTATTGTGTTTGGTGTCTACCCAGCCAACCGGGCCGCCCAACTCGACCCGATTGAAGCCCTCCGGGCCGAATAAATACCAGGGTTCAGGGTTCGGGGTTCAGGGTTCTGAAAACCTGAACTCTGACAGAATGACAAGGGGACAGGATACAAAGTGATTTTTGTCATCCTTCTTCAGTTATCCCTCATTCCTTCAGAACCCCAGAACCTACAGTCACAATTTGAGTCATCCGACACAAAACAGACCATACCTCAGAGACATACCTCTCCCTCCTTCTGATTCCCCAAACTGCCCAATAGAGTCCAATCCACACATAAAGCTCTTCTTTCCAATAAGATACCCCCGACTACAAAGCAATGAATGGGTTTGGCACGCAAATTGACAAGGTCAGTTGTGTGACGTGCGCTTTTGAACCGCCAACATACTTATACCAGTTTGCAATGGAATCTTCGCATTAGAAAACAGTCAAGTGATTCAACCAAATAAACTTAGTGAACTACGGACTACTGACTACAAACTGTATTATTCACTTTTGACCGTGGCTTTTTGAATTGTGCATTCTGACTAGAAACTCACCGACTTCCTGCTCACAAAGTGGCAGAGTCGCTCTGGGCCAGATACACCGAAAATCACAGCTTTGTATTTACCCTCTTAGAGGAGGTTTTATGACGTCTCCCAAAAACACGCGGTACCTTCGGCTATTCGCTGTTTTGGCTGTCCTGTTGACGGCAGGCTCAGTTTTTCTGATTCGCCAGTGGTCTGAGACCTCAGCCCATACAGCGGTCTCACCCAATACACAGGAAGTACAGGATCAAATTTTTGTGCCGGATATGCAGACCGAAGCCCGGCTGTCACCCGGTCCAACCCAATCAAGTCCAATTATTATCAACAATAGCGATAGTTTTGTCTGGGTCGTCAACCCTGACAACAACTCCGTTTCGATTCTTGAAGTACGCGCCGACGCCAACCGGAAAGTTCGCGAAGTGCCAGTCGGAAAAGAACCCCAAAGCCTGGCGTTTAACTCTGACAATTCCAAAGTCTATGTCGCCAATGCCCTGGATGGCACCGTGTCGGTCATCAGCACGGCCACCTTCACGGTTGTGAAAACAATTCCCGTCGGGACCGAGCCCTGGGCGCTGGCATTTACCCCCAACGGCACCAAGCTCTATGTGGTGAATTCGTACTCCAAAAACGTGTCGGTGATTAACCCACAAACTGACACCGTGGTGAAAACGATTGAAATTCCGAATTCGCCATTGGGCGAGCGGGCCATTCCTCGTGCGATCACCATTAGCAACAATGGCGATTTTGATGACACCGATGAAAAAGTCTATGTGTGTAATTTCCTGAGTGAAGACCTGCCCAACCGGGTCATCGGGTCTGACAATTACAAACAGGGCCGAATCAACATTATTTCGGCTGGCACTGACCAGTTAATTGGATCAATCACCCTGGCCCCACTGGCGGTAACCGGGTTTAAATCGGATGGCGCGGCCATTGCCAAGATTCCACCGAAAGGCGGCGGCGTGTTTGAAGTTGACACTGGGGCATTTCCAAATCAGCTCACGGCGTTCACGATCAAAAATGACAAAGCCTATGTTTCCAGCCAGGGTGCTTCACCCGAAGGCCCGGTTCGCTTTAACGTCATTTTGCAGCCGTTGATCAGCACGATTGATTTGGGGGCTGAACGTGAGATTGGTGAGCCACTCAATGCCAATCGAGGATTTCAGTTTGAACCTCCCAAAGAAGTCACCGTCAATGGGCAACAAATTCAATTCCACCGCTTTAATACCATCCCAATGGCGCTGGTTTTCAAGCGAACGGAAAATGTCGGCTATCTGGTGCTTGGCGGCAGTGACTGCTTGCTGCGGGTCGAACTCGACAGCGCTGGTCGCCCAACCGTTTTGGCCCCAGCGGCGGCGGGAGATGCCGGCAATTTTGAACGGATTCTGGTCGGTAAAAACCCACGCGGCATGGTCATCAACAGCACCGACACCCGTGGCTATGTGTGGAATTACATTTCACGTGACGTGACAGCGATTGACCTGACCAAAGATGCCCGTCAGGTCAACAATGTGATCGGTTCGATTCAGGCGGCTGACCTGCCAGCAGCCGGTTCACGCGAAGCAACAGTTCTGCTTGGAAAAGAACTCTTCAACACCACCATTGGCCCAATGCAACCTCGGGCCGCCAAAAATGGAGTGCTTGAAGGCGCCATGGCTGACTTTGGCTGGTGTGGATGTTATGCCTGTCACCCGGAAGGTCTGACTGATGGTGTGGTCTGGATGTTCCCCGATGGACCGCGCCGGTCAATTCCACTCAATCAGACGTTTAACCCGCGCGATCCGAGCGATCAGCGAATCTTGAACTGGTCGGCGGTTCGTGACGAAGTTCAGGATTTTGAACTCAACACTCGTGGGGTGGCTGGCGGCCAGGGTCTGATTCTGCTCGCGAATGGAAACCAGGATCCAGAAGTGTTTAATCTTCTGCCCCGAGCGAGCAGTGGCCGTGATCCACGTCAGGATTCAATCAATGAATATGTGAAAACCATCCGCAGCCCACTCTCCTTTGTGCCCACCACCGACAAGGACGCGGCGAAAGGTCGGAAACTGTTCCAGAAAGCTGGCTGCATTGACTGCCACGCCGGTGGCAAATGGACGAGCAGCAAACTTGATTTCACCCCAGCGCCTCCGGCTGACCGGGTAGTTGACGGTGAAATCGCCAGCGTGCTGAGGAAAGTTGGTACGCTTGATGTCAATAATCCGAACGAAGTGATTGGGACTGGTGCCAATATCAGCAAACCAGCCAAGGGAGCGACCGGCTTTAATCCGGCCAGCCTCCTGGGTGCATTTGCTCTTGGGCCATATCTGCACAATGGTGAAGCTCAGTCACTCAATGAAGTGCTCAATAATGCCACTCACATGGGACCAAAAGCCGCCAAGACGCTAGGCAATGCCAAGAAGCGGGCGCAGTTGCTTCGATTTCTCGAATCAATTGATGACCGAACAACTCCATTTTAGAGAGGGCTAAAAACCAGGGCTCAGGGCTGAAGAAAACGGGTTGAATACCCTGAACCCGATGTCTTCAGCCCGAAACAAGTTCTGAGTCGAGGGTTCTGGGTTTTACCCTGGAACTCAACCCAGAATCCCCGACTCGGTGATGTAATTCAAATTCTGGATTCAACAATTTGAATTCAGATGTTTTTCTTAAGTACAAAATCAATGAAGTGAGGTAGTTGACCGAAAATGAGTACGCTTTTAACAGAAATCAATCAAGATCAGTCTCAGCTTTTTGCTGAAAAATTAATCAATATTATGAATGGCGGCGCCCTCGCGCTGATGATCTCAATTGGACATCGCACCCGATTATTTGACGTAATGGCTGAATTGCCACCGTCAACCAGCAAGCAAATCGCCACAGCGGCAAAACTTAACGAACGCTATGTCCGCGAATGGCTGGGTGCGGTTGTCACTGGCGGCATTGTTGAATATGACCCGGCAGATCAGACCTTCACCCTGCCCATCGAACATGCTGCCTTTTTGACGCGTGCGGCGTCGCCCAACAACCTTGCGGTTGGAACTCAGTTCCTGCCGTTGCTAGGGTCGGTCGAAGACAAAATTGTTGAGTGTTTTCACAAAGGTGGCGGGGTTCCCTATTCGGAATTTGGCCGCTTTCACGAAATCATGGCTGAAGAAAGCAGCCAGACCGTGGTTGCCTGCCTGCTTGACTCAATTCTGCCTCTGGTCTCAGGGTTGACAGAAGCACTTGAACTGGGAATTGAGGTGGTGGATGTTGGTTGTGGCAGCGGACGGGCGCTGATTCTGATGGCTCAAACCTTCCCCCGAAGCCGGTTTACGGGACTGGATCTGTCACCTGAGGCTGTTTCCCGGGCCCGTGAGGAAGCCGCTCACTATGGGCTAACCAACATCACGTTTGAAACCCGAGATGTGACCCACCTTGAACTGCATCATCAATTTGACCTGGTGACCGCATTTGATGCCATTCACGATCAGGCCAAACCAGCGCTGGTGCTCGAAGGAATTTTCAAAGCCCTCCGACCCGGAGGTGTGTTCCTGATGCAGGATATTTCGGGCTCAAGTCATGTCCACGAAGATACCAATCACCCGCTGGGGACCTACCTGTACACAATTTCCTGTATGCACTGCATGACGGTCTCGCTGGCTCAAAACGGCGATGGCCTCGGAGCAATGTGGGGGAAAGAAACCGCCGTTCGGATGCTCCGTGAAGCCGGGTTTGCCCAGGTTGATGTGGAATCGCTGCCGCACGATCCGATCAACTTTTTCTATGTCTCGCGGAAAAACTAATGTTTGAGAGGCTTTAAAACAGGGGTCAGGGGTCAGGGGCCGGGGGCATAAGCGCCAGGATAAGGAAACAAAGCCCGATCTGGACAAGGGGACAAGGGGGCAAGGAGAAAAAATATTCTCCCGCTCCCACCGTCGGAAGGATGATCTCCTTGTCTCCTTGTCTCCCCAGCTCCTTGTCTCAAACAGGCTCACATTTCCTTATCCTGGCGCTTATGGGGGTCAGAGGTCAGGGTTTAAAAGACATAAAAGACATAAGGGACATAAATTCGAAAATCCCGAATCCCGAATCCCGAACCCCGAACCCCGAACCCCGAACCCCGAACCCTGTCCCCTGTCCCCTATTTCTCCCCCTTTTCCAGCCAATCCAAAATTTCATCAAAGCGATAGCTCCGAACCAGACCTGCCAGTTCATCGGCCAGTGACGTGTCCTGCTGGCGTACCTTTTCAATCAGGCTCATCGCCAGTTCCGTATCTCCGGCCAGCAGTGCAGTGGTTAATGATTGAACCGCATCCGGAGAGAAAATTTGCAACCGGTCAGGAGTGAGTACTGAATCAGCCGAAACTGACACTGGCAACTCACTTTCTTCATAGACATATTTCACGCCCAAATACCTGGCCATCTTCTCAAAAATAACCGGAACCTCAAACGGTTTGGGGACATAGTCATCACATCCTTCACGTAAAAACCGTTCCTGTTCATGGTCAAAGGCTGATGCGGTGAGAGCAATAATCACTGGCTTCCACGAGTGATTTTCGCCTGGATTCTGAGCGCGGATGTGCTGGGTCGCTTCCAACCCATCCATCACCGGCATTCGCATATCCATCCAAATCAAATCAGGTTTCCACGAGGCAGCCAGCGCCACGGCTTCGGCGCCGTCCGAAGACTCCCGAACCTGAAAGCCAACTGATTGGAGCAACCGCGTGAGGAGTAACCGGTTCTCTTCCGTATCGTCCGCCACCAGGATTCGCCACGCGGATTGATTCGGTACCAGTCCAATGACTTCCCGATGCACTTCTTTTGCTTCGGCCTGGGTGGCGACCTGAAGCCTCACGTCAAATTGGAAGGTGGTCCCCTGGCCGAGGGTACTTGAAACCCGAATGTCACCACCCATCAGGCGCACAAAATCACGGCTGATGACCAGCCCCAATCCAGTTCCCTCCTGCATTTTGCGACCACTCTCGGTTTGGACAAACGCTTCAAACAGCCGGACACAATCTGACTCTGAAATGCCACAGCCGGTATCACGAATTTCAAAGTGGAGTTGCCCCGACTGGTCGCCATAACTTTTCCAGGTGGCAGTCAGCGTGATCGAACCCTGACTGGTAAATTTCACCGCGTTGCCAAGCAGGTTGACCAATACTTGTCGGAGTTTTCCTTCATCTCCAGAAACAATCGTCGGAAGGTTGGGGGCAAGCACAAAGTTCAAGGTCAGTTCTTTGGCTTCAGCCCGAATTTGGATCATGTCGCGGACTGACCGCAAAAGTTGGGACAGGTCAAATGTTGTTTCAACCAGGGTGATTTTCCCGGCTTCAATCTTGGCAATCGAGAGCACATCATTGATGAGACCCAGCAAGTGTTGACCACTCCGGGAGATAATCCCGAGTGATTCCCGATGAATGGCCGGCAAACTTGTGTCACGATCCATCAACTGAACAAATCCAAGAATCGCATTGAGCGGGGTGCGCAATTCGTGGCTCATATTGGCCAGAAAAACGCTTTTGGCACGATTGGCTTCAAGGGCACGGTGCTCAGAATCGCGCAACTCCTCGACCGTTTGCGCAAGCTGGCTGGTTCGTTCGGCAATCTTGGCTTGAAGGAGTTCATTGCGACGCCGGAGCGTTCGCAACCGATACCGGAATATCCCATAGCCCCCGAAAATCAGGGTCAGGGTATACCCAAGAAACGCCCACCACGTAAGCCACGGCGCCCGACGGATGGTAAACGACATCCCCACTGGGCCAGAGACATTGCCAAATACATCACGCCCCCAAACTTTGAACCGGTAACTGCCTGGCGGGAGGCTGATGTAGTCACGACTAAATTCCCTGGTCCAGGCCGAAGGATTTGGATCAAGTTCTTCAATCTGGGTGCGATATCGGATTTCGTCTTCCCGAAAAAAGCTCAGGAGGGCGAACTCAAACTGAATATGGTTCTCGTCATAAGCCAGCACCTCACCTTCCGTGAGCGCCCGCCCCTGATCAGGCAACATTGCCCGCTGGATCAACAAGGGTTTTTGGATCTGATTGGTCACTTCTCTGGCCGGGTCTAAAACCGCCACCCCAGCAATTGTCCCAACCCAAATCCTGCCGCGATGGTCAACGGTTGACGCCCCGGTGTTGCATTCATTGCTGGGAAGACCGTCATCGGTGGTGTAGGTATAGATGTGAAATTCAGACTCGTCGTCAGCAGTCGGCGTACGTGGGGTTAATCGTGCAACCCCTTTGTTGGTACATAAATACAGCCGATGTTGTGCATCTTCCTCAATCCGGTAAATGGTGTTATTGGGCAGTGCCGGAGTGGATGTGGTGGAAAGATATGACCATTTCGGGGTTGGTGAATCAAGCGACAACCGGGCCACGCCCAGATTGGTGCCAACCCAGAGACTGCGCTCACCGGTCAGGGTCCGGTACTCGTGCAATGAAAGCACCTGGTTCCCCGGCAATCCGGACCGGGCATCAAAAATATCGGTAATCTGCCCCTGGGCAATCCGGACGAGTCCTTGTCTGGTCCCTGCCCACAGAACCGTTCCGTGCGGAGAAGCAGTCTCCAAAATGGCATGGATGTTCTTGTCGGGCAGCTTCCAGGCTGGTTTGGTCGGAACAATCACCCCGTTTTGCAAGCCAAAAAGACCTTCCTCAGTTCCCAACCACAAGGCCGGCGTGCCATCCGGCGCCCGGGTCGAGTTGATGCACCAGATTGACACCGACTGACTCTCTCCCAGCACGGGAAATACCGTCCATTGCCCATCCTTAAACCGGCAGAGCTTTAAATGGTCCGTTCCAACCCAAAGTACGGACCGGCCATCCGGGTCCCGAGTTTCGCAAAACGAGCGAATCCCGGCATCCAGCGCCCAATTGGTTTCATTGAAATAGGTCCAGGTGCCATCGGGGTTCAGACGGGAAAAGCCTTTTGTGTTGGACCCCAGCCAAACCATATCCGCCCCTGTTTTCTGTTGGGTAACCAGCAGACTGTAGGTCGAATTTTCCGGCAGTCCACTGGCTTTATCGAACCGCATCCAGGTGCCGAGTTGCCATTGAAGAATCCCCAGACCCGCAGTCCCTGCCCAAACCGAAACCGTTCCATTCGGTCCCGGCATCTGGGCCAGACACCAGATGAGGAGATCTGGAACCCCCTGCCGCTCCCCCCAGTGAAGCCAACGTTTCTCCACCAGACACTTCAATCCCCCGGCGTTCCCCACCCAGAGGACCGGTTCTCCTGCCGGGGATTGGGTTTCGAGGAGGCAATGGGCTCCGCCACCGATGCTCAGTGGCGTTCCAGCCAGCGACTTCCAGTTGCTTTCGTTAAAGACCAGCAGGTCACTCGTAAAGGTCCCGGCAACCAGTCGGGGCTGACCGTCGAGGGCGGTGGTTTCAAGCAGACAGGTCACCCCTTCGGAAGGAAGCCCATGGTGCTGGTCATAAACGGTCCAGACACCATCCCGCCACCGGGCAATGCCAGCCCTGGGGCAACCAACCCAAATTTCCCGGTGGCCATCCGGCGCCGTTCGTTCCAGCAGGCTGGAAATTTCAGCCCTGGGATTGGCGGAAAAAGGAATTTCGGCTTGCCACCGCTGGCCAGTCCACCGGGCCAGCCCACGCCAGGTCCCCACCCACAGATCCCACCTACCCTGCCCGTTACTGATTTCTTTTACACAGCGAATCTCGTTGTCCGGCAAACCATCAGTTTTGGTAAAGCACCGCCACTGTCCCCGATCAAGGTGTGCCAGTCCTTCATGGGTGCCGACCCAGAGACTGCCGTCCGATGCCGCCATCAGACAATGAATCCAGTTGGTTTTTAATTCTTTCGGGAGATTGACCACCATCCATGACCGACCATCATAGCGGGCCACCCCGTCCTTGGTACCAGCCCACAAATACCCTTCGCGGTCAAAAACAAGGGAGGTGATGGCATTTTGCGGCAAACCCTCTTTATCGGTGAAGATACGGATATTTGGCCGCCCATAATCCATTGGGTCACTGGTCACAGACGCGCTTGAAGCCGCATGAAGAAGCGGCGTCGGGGACTGGGAAACAGCGGCAAGAGGTAGGGAGAAAAAAAGGAAAAGAAGAACTGTTGAAATCCACCTGACAGGCAACATACAGCACACAATGTAACTGTAGGACCGTCAATGAGTAAAGAGTTTCGAAAAGCGTTCCATTTTCGACCGACAGGGTGGTTGAGGATGAGCAGGATTGAATTCAGTGAGCGGAAGAGCACTACAATTCCTTTGAACCCAAAAACCAAACCGGCTGGCGGATTTAAGATTCGCCAGCCGGTTTGAACTTTCATTCTGGATCCTCATTGTAATCAGACAGGTAAAGCAACCCGTCATATTCAATAAGGCCGATCCGGAATTTCTCTAAAAACCCTTGTCGTCCAAGTAAGGATCGTGGAAATCCAGGATGTTTGACAAAATACACTGTTGTCTCAAAATTCAAATCAAACATCGAAACTTGGATCCAATGACCGTAGGCTTCAGAGATTGAATGAGCACTTCCAAAAGTCCTTAATTCTCCACTTTCGATATCAATCTCCAAATCCTCACCAACTTCTCTTGGGAAAATACAACTGGAAGCACCTGTATCTAATTTCCCATCAACTTCAACCTGTTTTGATCCAAATGTAAGTTTCAAAGGAATTGTGATTTCCCGATTCCCATTGCCATACTCATAGCGAATTGAGAAAGAAAGCTGGTAACCCATTTCAAACTACTTTTACCTCACTTTTTTCCGCAACTGGCTCAATGTAGAAAATTTGTGGAAGCCGTTGACCTTTTGCTCTCGCAATTTGCAAAACTTCACGAAGGTCACGCCCATGGCTGACCAGTATTCCTTCTGAAAGTGAGACCCACTCTCCAAGGTAGCGGGCTCGATTTCTTTTTAACCAGGTTCGATTACAGGCCCAGCGAAAAGCCGAAGCAAACCGTTGCTCTTCCTGGGAAAGCCAATTATCTGGATTGTCTGTATTTTCAGATACAATTTCACCAGTTTTTTGGTCAATAAAAATGAAAATCCAACCAGCTTTGCCTCTAAAATCAACGTCGGGAAGCTCAATGCGAACTTTCCAAACCGATTTTTCAGGAACTTTCTGGACTGCTTGCATCAGAACTGAGGTCTTGCCTGCATACCGTCGGTGGACTGAGTTTAATGCAAGTTCCATGGCTTCAAAGCGGGAGACCATTCCCCAGATCGGTTCAGTAACCCATTGCACAATCTCTTCAGGTTCTTTGGCGGTCAATTCTTGATGGAATTCTTGAAATTCACTCTCTCGATCAACCTCATTTTTAACAATGAAATTCACTCTTGCGTTGTGACACTTGATTTTCACGGTTACTGGACCCGGTTGTTGCTGAGCCACTCTGACTTCTTCACGGTTAATGATTTCCCCCAGTGGGATAAAGATTAAAACCTGCATCGTTGAGAGCTTTTGTCCAAAAAGCCAAATCCCATCCGTCACAATACTGATCGCTCCCTCTTTGGATCCAGAGATTGCTTCAACATCAATAAAAACTGGCGTTTTAGAGGTAGCACTTACGGTATCAACCTCATCTATGACAACGTTCCTCAGCAAACCACGAAACACTCGATCCAACTCATCAAGCATTTCAGATGTAACTGAGTATGGAATTGAGATGGTGACATCCAGGGTTTTCTCAACGAATTGCACCTTGCGATAAAACCGACCAAGTATTTGGATTGAACTTCGCCATTCTTCCGATGAAGCAGGTGTTTGACATTCAATCAGCGTCTGCTGGTGTTCTGTGTTCAAATGAAATCGGTTTGCCTTCATCAATAGCCAGGCCAGCCGGGTAAAATGAATTCCGGCTTGAGTCGAACCGCCTTTCATTGAAAAACGAACTTGATTTGAACTGGCCATTTGAATATTGGGAGTTATTGAACCACGCCATTCAATGTTGGGCCATTCATCTTCTAACTCAATCAGGAACTGAACTTCTTGATTGACCGCTCGACTTGAGATTTTTTGAATTCGAAGCTGAATCGGAGTTTCAGGAATTACAAACCATCCGTTTTGCAAAAGCTGCGTAACACCTTGAACTTTCAAATCAATTGTTTGGGGAAAGAGAAAAATGCTTTCACCAAATTCGATTTCTGAATCTATCGGCACTGTCTTCACGTGGCTTTCGCCAAAATCCAATTCCACACCAGGAAAAATGATTGCAATGGGAGGAACAAGATCAGGGCTAATTTCAGTCATTTGCATACTTTAACCTCATTAACCAATGCTACCCCATTTGACGGTTCATCACCTACTTATCTTTACTTCCCAATCATCACGGTTACCTCAGCCGTTTCAATATTTCCAGCATCGTCGCGCCCGGTAAAAACAAAGGTATAGGTCCCTTCCGGTGCCGTTGACTTAACCGAGTAGCCAAACCCAACCGCCGAACCCGTGGTAGTTAACTGGGTTGGAGTAAATTTCAGCCCGGTTTTCTTCAGCAGGGATTTATCCGGTGCCGAAACCAGAATATTGCCCTGAAAGCCTCCAATCCGATTGATTGTCACTGCTAAAACGCCTTTATCCTTTCGCTTCAAGTTCAATTCAGGTGGGTCAATGCTGAGCGTAAACCCAGGGCGAATCACTTCAATCGGCACCTCCACCGTCTGTACCAGATCTGCAAACGTGCCGGTGATGGTGACGGTAATCGTTGAGGGTTCAGCATTCGAAGGCGCACTGATGGTCAGGGTCGTCACACCACCTGGTGCCACCTGGTGCGTTCCAAGCTGCGCGCTGACGAACTCATCAGACGACTCAACGCTCAGGTTCACTGGCTGCTGGAAACCGCCAATCCCCTGAACTCCAACTTGCAAGGTGGTTGATTGCCCAATCACGACTGATCCTTCACCTGGATTGACCACCAGGGCAAACTCACCCGCCACCGTAATTTCAACCGAAACAATCAAGGTATGCGCGATGTCTTCATAGGTGCCCGTCACCACCAGATCATAAGTTCCCGGCGGAGTATTCAGACTGGTATTGACCAGCAGCGAAGCCGACTGCCCCGGCAGAGCAAATCCAGTTGGAAAAGCCACCGCAACCTGGGTGGTCGGCGATTCAACACTGAGCGTCACCGGGCGGTCAAATCCATTGAATCCCTCGACTTGAATTGAAAAATTCCCGGCACCACCTTGAGGAATCATCAGTACTTCCGGATCCGCCACAAGCCCAAAATCCGGCGGTTCAGGCGGCGCCGTGATGGAAAAGTTCGCCGGGCTGGTGCCGCTTCCGGCATTGAGTTCGACATCAAATGCCGTCACCCGAATCCGCCCCTGAGTTGTTTCCGCCGCCGGGACCGTCCAGGCAAAACTTTGAGCCGACCCAAATACCCCGGCGGCCACGGCAATGTCATAACTTTTCCCGCCGTTGGTTGAAAGGGCAATATCGTGCTTGATGACCTCGGTGTCATCAGTGGATGTCCAGGTAATTTCAAAAAACGAGCCTGGAACAACTTGTTCGCCACCTTTGGGAGCAGTGACGGTGACGGTTGGGGGTTTTCCATCCGGCACCCGATCTGCCAGTACCGTGTAGGTCTGGCGTCCAGTACACCCAATCGTATCCTGCACCCGCAGTGTAAAAGTGAAACTCCCTCGGGTTGTTGGACGCCCTGAAAATTCACCGGCCTGGGAAAAACTGACGCCGGTGGGAAGGGTTCCCTCCACCAGTTCAAACCGGTAGGGCGCGGTGCCGCCAGTCCCGGTCAATTTGACCTGATATGGTCTTCCAAGCGCGGCAGTGGGGAGCGACCCAGGGCTGATGCCCAATTTTGGGCAGCCTGGAATCCCAACGGTGATCGAATATGTTTGACGCGTCCGGCAGCCCAGGTCATCAATCACCTGGATGGTAAATGTGGAAATGCCGTCCACGACGGGTACGCCAGAAATTGTCCCGCTTTGTGACAGCGTCAACCCAGACGGCAAACGTCCCTCAATAATCGAGAAGGTATAGGGCGCCGAGCCGCCGACCACGCCGAAGACTTGCTGGTATGGATCGCCTGCCGTTCCATTCTGCAAAGTTGCCGGGTTGAGTGAAAACGGCTGGCAGCCACCTGGAATGACCGTCACCGTCAAGGTTTGATTCAAAGTACAATTGCTGGCGTCAGTCACCAGAATCGTGAAGGTAAAATCCCCGGCCAATGTCGCGGTACCAAATAAAACCCCATCTGTCGTCAGGGTAACGCCTTCTGGCAAAACACCATCCGTCACCTGGAAGAAGTATGGCGCGGTGCCTCCACTGGCCGTCAGGGTTTGATTGTACACCTGGAATTCCTGGCCTAATGGCAACAGCGTTGGGCTGAGTTTAATGGTCGAACATCCTCCGCCGGGTTCATCAATCACAATCGTGTAACTGAGGCTACCAGAACAACTGTTTGAATCAGTTGCGGCCAAAACAAATGAATAACTTCCTGCTGTTGTTGGAGTTCCGGAGAAGGTTCCAGTTGGTGAGAGCACAATTCCCGGCGGAATTTCTCCGCTAATCACACCAAACGCATAGGAACCATTGCCACCTGAAGCGACCACCGTCTGGTTATATGCCGTTCCAACCACCCCGTTCGGTAAGACTGATGGATTGAGGCTGATT
Source organism: Acidobacteriota bacterium (assembly GCA_016208495.1). Classification (NCBI taxonomy): domain Bacteria; kingdom Pseudomonadati; phylum Acidobacteriota; species Acidobacteriota bacterium. Next base: position 88,484 of record JACQXX010000109.1, read on the forward strand.
GTACCGCATCCCCCCGAACCAGTAATCGCCACCGTGTAGGTTCGCTGCCCGGTGCAGCCATTCGTGTCAGTTGCACCAACCGTACAGGTAAAGCTCCCAGCAGTTGACGGTGTGCCGGAAAGAGTGCCGCTTGAATTCAGGGTCAATCCCGGCGGAAGACTGCCTGATAAAACCGCAAACGTATAAGGAGCACTTCCCCCTGTGGCACTGATCGTCTGGTTGTAAGCCGTTCCAATCGTCCCCCCCGGTAACGAAGTGGGATTGACAGTGATCGTCGGGCATTCAAGTCCATCAACCTTGAGCGCATAACTCGGCGTCACGACACACCCATTGCCGTCAATCACGCGAATGGTGAAATTTGCGGTTCCCGATACCGTTGGAACTCCGGAAATCGTGCCGCTGCTTGATAACGTGACGCCGGTCGGGAGTGAACCTGACAACAGTGAAAAGGCGTACGGCGACTGCCCGCCGCTGGCAGTGAGAACCTGGTTGTAATTTGTTCCAACCATTGCATTTGGTAGGGTTGACGGCGTAACGGTGATCGTTGGACAAGGGACGGCATCAATCGTCAGCGTATACGTCCGACTGCTGCTGCATTCGTTGGCATCAGTCGCTCGCACAGTGAAACTAAATGAATTGGGCACGGTCGGTGTTCCGGTAATCGCCCCCGCACTTGAAAGCGATAACCCGGTTGGCAAACTGCCCGAGGTCACCGAAAAGGCGTATGGCGACTGTCCCCCAGTAGCACTGATCGTCTGACTATACGTCGTTCCCACCGTACCATTTGGCAGCGTTGTTGGACTGATCGAAATTGCGGGGCAGCCGCCGCCATCTGAAATGGTCAATGTGCCAGGAGTAGTGGTAAACGGGATTTCATTTCCACCATCATTCAGAGCCTGGGTAAACCGAGTCGCAAATGGGTTATCAGCTGAGGCATCCAGCGGATAAGAACCAGTCGGCGCAGTTGGTCGAATGGGCACGGTGACGGTGCAAAAAATACCCGTCCCGCTGTTGATCCGGGCATTATTATTGGGTGGAACCAACTCGATTCGAATCGCACTGGCATCGCCAAGTTGAAGCGGAAAGGCAAATAAATCAGTGGATTGATAGGTATTTGGAATCAATGGTCCAGCCGTACGAGTATATTCGGTCACATCCACATCAACCACGGCTGGGTCCACCGGGATTTCAATTTCCACGGTTCCGGGTCTGGCGTTATTGCTTGAACCGACGGTCAAACTGACTTCGATTTGGACTGATGTCGTTCCAGGCGTGATCGTAGGCGAATTGAAACTCACATTGACTGGCGTTTGCCGAAACATCCCGCCGCCCCGCCCCGCCGCCTTGACCTCAGTCACTGGCCGGGCTGACCACACCGAAAGCAGCGTTGCCACAATCAGGCACAAACTCACCCCAAGCCGAATCGCCACTAATCGGCGACCATAGACAAATCCCGTGTACCCCATAGAAACCCTTTATGTTGGAAGATATAAGTGCGTTCGCGAACCGACATCAGAAACTGAAATGGAGGAAGGAAGAATATTCAATCTTGAGACACAAAGCAAAGTCGGGCGAACAATTACGATGACAAAATAATACCAGTTTGTAGTCAGTAGTCAGTAGTCAGTAGTTCACTAAGTTCATTTCATTAAATGATTTAATTGTTTTTAATACGAACACTTTGATGCAAAACACAATAACACACAGCATACACCAATTCTGAACTCTCACCCTGTCACTCTCTCACCCTGTCACCTTGTCACTCGTTCAAAACCTGCTGTGATTGGACCGCCGCCGCCGAAGCAACCGGAATGACCTTGAGCAATCGGGCGCGTGGGTACTGTCCACCAAATGACTGCTCGCTCACAACTGAAAAATTGGTATCAAACCCTTTGGAAGCAAACCATTGTGAATGATAATCCAGGATGACCCACCACTGGCGCACCTCTGGATGTTCTCGCATCTTCAAAATCTGTCCCTGACTTCTTGGGCGATATTCTGCTTTGATCAAAGCATCTTGTAGGCCATACTGCGGAGCATAAAACATCAAGACAATATCGTCATAATCTGGATCAATGACAATTTTATCTCCAGGTTGAGCCTGGGCCTGGATCGCGGCAAAGACTGGTCGCAGGTCGGTATCGCGTTCCGGCATCCGGTAGTAACGCACCAGCCCCAGCGTGAGAACCAGACAGACAATGCTCCCTGCCCCCCATACCATCCAGCGGCGCGGAAGCCGATCCAGTGCCATGGCAACCAGCAAAAACAAATAAGGCGTGATAATGATCAAATATCGTGACAGGTGGATGCTCTGACGGAGCGAAACCCAAAAGGCAACAGCCAGCGGCACAAGAAATACAATGGCGGCAAAATATTGTTTTTCTTCGGCTTTCACAAAGCTCCGGGCACTCAACCCCAGTGCGATCAGAAGCGCGACCAAAATCAAGGTGCCACCAGCGGCATAATACACAAGCACATATCCATACAGACCGAAATGACCTACGCCATGAATGAAAACCTGTCCTAAATCAATCAGTTCCGAGGCACACCCAATGACGGCTTCCTTGATGAAAACCAACACGTTAAAGGCAGCTTCCAGCGGCGGAGTTGGTGAGCGCCAGGGTTGGCCCCGTCTGGCTTGAAAGAGGAAAATCGGCACCCAGGGGGCAAAAAGTAACCCAATGGCCACCTGCGCCCGAACCCAGGTCATCAACCGGGGCTTCCAGAGCTCAAGATTGCGTGAGCGTTGCCAGCTCTGAAATACGGCCAGCGCAAAATGCACATTGAGGGCTGCCACAATGAGCATGCCAAAGTAGTGGGTATACATCCCCCCAACACCACACAGAATATAGACGAGAATCGCCGGGAGATGTCCCTGTTCGCTTTCAAACCAGTACCGATAAGCCAGTGCCGCCGCCAGCGAAAAGACCGTCACCAGCGTATACATCCGCACTTCCTGGGCAAAGTACACCTGGTGCGCTGACAAAACTAAAAAGCCAGTCATCAGGAGTGCCGCACGCTCACTGGCAATCCGACGGGCAATCAGGTAACTCAGCATCAAAATTCCGAGACTCAGTCCGACGGTCAATACTCGTAAACCGGCCACTGATTGGCCAGCCACGGCGGCCCAGACTTTCAAAACCAGATAAAACAATGGCGGATGCATATCACCAGCCGCCAGCCGGATGTTCTCTACCCAGGATTGATTTGAGACATTGAGCGAATAAACCTCGTCATACCAGAAATTTTGCCCGGTCAGGTAATACAATCGGGTCAGCAGAGCGAGCCCCAGGAGCAGGCAAAATCCTTTATGCGTGGCAAGCCAGGAGGACAGGTGGGGGGCTGGGGGCTGGGGGCTGGGGGCTGGGGGCCGGGGTTGAGATATGGGAGTTGTATTCATTACGTGGTTGATGATGGGGGAACAAGGCAGATTTGGGGAACGCTGCCTGGTTAATTCAGATACAAAATGATGCCCGACACGGCACCGTACAGAATCAGATTTACCAGCGAGGATGGATCGTTGAGCAAGGCTTTATCAGGACTCCCGCCCTGATTCTTGTGATGAATCAGATACAGATAGCGAAAGATGCCATAGAGCACAAAAGGAATCGTGTATTTCAAGTTGGGATGTTTGGTGCCTGTTTCAGAAGAAATCGTGTACATGGCATAACACACCAGAGTCGAAGCCGTCACAATTGAAATCATTTGCTCAAGCAGGTCAACACTGTATTCACCCAGAATTTTGCGATGAGTTGCCGCATCTTCTTCGAGTAACAGCAGTTCATGGCGACGTTTCCCAAGGGCCAAAAACAGTGACAGCAACATGGCACAAATCAAAAGCCAAGGCGAAATAAAGACTTGCAGGACTTCGGCCCCAGCAATCGCCCGGAGGACAAAGCCCGCCGCCACGCAAAATACATCCAGAATCACCAGGTGTTTGAGCCGAATCGAATACGCGACCTGCAAAAAGAAATACACCAGCGCCACATAGAAGAATGGCCTGGAGAGCAGCCAGCCAGCCAGGAGCGACGACACGGCCAGGACCACAAACGCGGCAATTCCGACCGGAACCGGCAATTGCCCCGAAGCCAGCGGGCGATGGCACTTCACCGGATGAACCCGGTCATTTTCCAGGTCCATCAGATCATTGAGCAGATAAATACTGCTGCTCAAAAAGCAAAAGACCGCACAGGCAGCGAGAACCTTGGCCGATTCCGACCAAACCATCAGGCGTTCGGAAAAAATCAAGGCTGGAAAAATCAAGACATTTTTGGTCCACTGCTGTGGACGCATGGCAAGAATGAGGGCTTTGGTGTAATCCACACCCTGGCTCAATGAAAGTGCTGTCATAAGGATGAAAGGGAGACGAGATTTGAAAACCGGGTATCCTACCCGGTTTTCATCACTTTGCACAAGCAGGCCCGGTTATTGACTCCGTTGCGGAAAGGTCATTTCAAATTGGCAATCCCGCCCGGAGAGCGCCGGAGAGTAGCCGGTGGGCAGCCTGCTTTGAGGCGCACCCACCGGAAGGCAGGCCGCGAATGGTTTGCGCCCGGATGGGCGCTGGATCAAAACTTCAAGGACCTCGGGAATTTTCGCCGAGACCTTTCCGGTGAACGCTTCCAGCGCCCATCCGGGCGCGAGCGAAATGGGCATGGATCCGGTGGTATGCCCAAAGCGGCAAACCACCGGCTACTTTCCGGCGCCCATCTGGGCGAAAGCCGACCTTTCCACAACGGAGGGTTACTGAAGGAGTCTGGCTTCGAGTTCGAACCCGTCCTTGCATTCAATGAGTGAAAACGGCTTGGTCTGGATAGGTGGAAAATGGTATAGGTAGGTCTCCTTTTGTTCCTGGCTCCTGGTTTTGGTTCTTGTTTCCATGGATTTCCAGGTTGCGTACCAATACCGGCCCATTGCTCAAGAAATCCCAAGCAATTTCCCTGCAAGTCTATGAATTCAACGGCTGTACCTCTTTCCGCACACATCAAATCGCGTCTGTTTTTCTACCTTGTGATCGGTTTTCTTTCCGGCTGTATGCTCTGGCTGATAGAAGGCATCGAACGCACGTTTTCCCTTAAACACAACTTTGTTCAATCTGGCGAAGGCACAATCTTCTGGCTTTATTTTGTGGTTACCGCACTTGGCGGCCCGTTGTGGGGACTGTTTCTTGGTTTCACGTCCAGTCTCCGGCTGATTGGATTTCAAGCAATTTCAGGTGAAACACCTAACCGGGTCGGAAAATTTGAAATCCCCGGCCACTGGCGGCAACGAGTCTCGGGTATGACCGCCGTTTTTGTGTTCTTTGGCCTGCTGACCGTTCTCTTCCCGGTGTATTTCAGCGATCCACTCTATGGAATGTTTGCCGGAGCGACCGAAAAAATGTGGGCCTTTCGGCTGGTATTTGGCCATCGCAAGATTTCGACCGCACTGATCCTGGTGGGATTGACCTTCCTGTTTTGTGTGCTGGATGAACTGGCAACCACCAGCCTGCTGCCACATTCCCAGGAAACTTCGCGGCTAAAGCTGTCGCCTCGGTTTGCCAAATTGCTCAATCCACAGCTTGTATATCCGGTTTTATCCCTCGCCGGGCTGTGGCTGCTGGTGGTGAGTTATTTTGCCGACGCCAACATTATGGTCACTCGCCGCGATTTGAGCTTTCACGTGCCGATGTATCTCACGGCGTTCACATCCTCCCTGATTCTGTCGGCTCTTTTGTACCGGCTCGTCATCGTCACGCGATTTGGCGGCGCGGTGATTGGAGTTTTGGTGCTGGCCGTGGCCGGTGCTTCATTTTTTGCCTCGCGGCAGTATGAAGCCAATCAGAACCTGAAATCGCTCTTCTGGCGGCGCGGCGTGGTGGCGAAACGCTATGTGAATTTTGCCCGGTCCCTGACCAATGGCGAGCAAAAAGACTTTACCGCGGTTATTGCCCAGAATTCCCCAGCGTCAACCAGACCGGACCAGCACGATTTGATCCCGGTACCTCCGGTTTCCGCTGCCGAGAACCCAAATCAATCCGGGCCTGACGCTGCCTCACCGACCATCAAACAAACCCTGACGTCAGCACTCACAACCGTGGCAACGGCGCTGGGCGGATCAGTTCCGACCCAACTTTCAACTGCTGTTTCAGGCCCGCGAAATGTGATTTTTCTCTCGATTGACACGCTTCGAGCCGACCATATGAGCATTTATGGCTATAAGCGCCATACCACGCCCAACCTGGATCGGTTTGCGAAACAAAGCATTTTCTTCGAACACGGCTACAGTAGCGGCACCAACACCGGCCATTCGTTTTCTTCAATTATGCGTTCGGCCCAGGGTGACGGTATTTTTGACAACAGCGTGCCGACGGTTGCCAAAATGTTTGTAGACAAGGGATATCAAACCGCCTTCATCACCAGTCCGAAGACCAAAACCTGGCTCTATAAAGGTCGCTGGTTTGAATACAAGCAAATCATGATGGAGAGCTATCAGGAAATTACCCACGAAGAAGCCCGCTTCTGGAAAGCCGACGAGATGACCAACCGGTCAATTGATTTGCTCAAACGGATGAAAGACAAAGGGCCGTTTTTTGCCTGGATTCACTACACGGATCCACACGCGCCCTACGAAGCCCATGCCGAATGCGGCTATGGCGAGACTGACCCGGATATTTACGACAGTGAAATTACCTTCACCGACCTGCACATTGGACGGTTGCTCGCCTATATGCAGGAATCCGGGCTGTTAAACAACACGCTGATTGCTTTTACTTCTGATCACGGCGAAGGCTTTAACGAACATGGCGCCCTCGAACACGGCTGCCTTCCCTACATTGAACAGGTGTTTGTGCCCTTCTGGGTCTATGTCCCCGGCGCCGAACCAAAGCGGTTGGCCATGCCGGTTTCTCACGTGGACATTGCTCCGACCATGCTGGCCTATGCTGGAATCACCCCTCCCGACCAGTATGAAGGCATTGATCTGGCCAAACTTGCCCGAGGTGAAGTGGCACCACACCCACACGTCATTTGCGAAACACCACGCAATATTCCCGAAGGGACCTTCTTTGCCTGGTCGTTGATTGAAGGTGATTGGAAAATCATTTACGACCGGGTTGGAAGCAACTGGCAACTCTATCATTTAAAAGAGGATCCGCTGGAACAACGGAATCTGGCGGACCTGGAAACCCAAAAATTCTCTAACTTAAAACAGAAACTTGGTCAATATCTGGCTCAACAGGCCAGGCGCAAAGACTATTCTAACTGGCGGCGGTTTGAATTTCGGTTTGGAAGCTGAGAAAACCAGGGCTGAGGGCTGAAGGCTCAGGATATTGAGCCCGATTTCTTCAGCCCGACGTCTTCAGCCCTTAGCCCCTCAATTTCTTATGCAACATTTTGTCATCATCACGGGACTCAGCGGATCGGGAAAACATTCGGCGGTGAAAACCTTCGAAGACCTTGGCTATTTCTGCGTTGATAACCTGCCAATCAAGCTTTTGCCGACATTTGCCGAGCTGTGCCAACGGTCAGGGGAAAATCTGGAACGGGCCGTGGCGGTGCTGGATATGCGGGAACCCCATTTTCTGGATGAATTTGCCGAAATTTACTGCTCGCTTCGCAACCGCCAGCCGCATCCACAACTGTTTTTCATTGAAGCCTCTGACGAAGTGTTGCTCCGACGTTTTAGCGAGACCCGGCGTCCGCATCCGATGAGCAACCGGGACCGAAAGCGCCGCAGCCTTCCCGAAGCGATTGCCGCCGAACGCGAACTGCTCAAACCAATTCGGTCGCTGGCTGAAAATGTGATTGATACCTCGGAACACACCGTTCATTCGCTCAAAAAAGCATTGCTGGAGGTGCTCCATCCGGAAGAAACTCAAACCCGGATGCAAATCACCGTGATGAGCTTTGGCTTTAAACACGGATTGCCGATTGAATCAGATGTGGTGCTCGACGTGCGGTTTTTGCCCAATCCGTACTTTGTGCCAGAACTCCGCGACCAGACCGGCAAGCAAAAAGGGGTGATTGATTTCCTGAAAAAAAATCAGGAAGTGGTTGAAACCCAGAAACGATTTGCTGACTTGCTGGAATTTATCGTTCCCCGGTATGCCCGCGAAGGCCGCAGTTATTTGACCATTGCCATTGGTTGCACGGGCGGTCGCCATCGTTCAGTGATGACCGCCGAGGTCCTGGGCCGCAACCTGAAAAAACTGGGGTACAGCGTTCGGGTGCTGCATCGGGATATTGAGAAGAAGTAGTGCAACTTGTCAGTACCACCTGCGTGAGCGGGTGGGCCCAGAAACCAGGCTACTCGTGGAAAATGAAAACGGGGGACGTGATGGGAACGTCCCCCGTTTGTGTTGTACATTCAAAGTGGCGTCAAGCCACCGCACTCCAGATTTGTTAGACCATTTTGTAATGAACCACTCATAACAGAAAACAGTCAAGTAATTCAATCAAAGAAGGTTAGTGAACTACTGACGACTGACGACTGGCTACTGACTGGCATTATTTGATCACAAACCGAAATTCAACCAGCGTTGAAACAGTTTTGCCTTGTGGTTCATATCGCCACGAACGAACGGCATCAAGGGCAGCTTCCCGCAAGCGATAATCACCTTTTAACACCCACGCCTGGGCCACATCTCCATTTGGACCAACGATAACCCGGATTACCACAGGTCCCTGAACATGCTGGGCTTTCGCCACGACAGGATATTCGGGCAGATTTCGCTCAATCACCGGCAATGAAGTCACTGATGGTCCAACCACAACCTGGGTTGAATTCTGTGCCTGTGCCGTGACGGTCACAGTCAAACAGAGGACACATGAAAGAAAAAACGACGTTACGATGGTGTGCAACATATGAAAAACGAACTCCTTTTCTTTAGTCATCCAACCAGAGCCAGCATCGGTTTGTGCCCGACGTGACATCCCATTGTGATTGGATGAAAATACAGTCTCAGTGTTTAAGAAAGCGGTTTCGTTCCGATTGGATCGGGTGAAATCAACTTTCCTTCGACGCCGAGGAGTATGCAAGGAGTAAGTTTCGATCACATCGCCAACCTGTAACATCTCTTTGACGGAAGTGTAACGATTGGGGTCAGGGGCATAAGGCGCCAGGATAAGGAAATGTGGGCCTGTTTGAGACAAGGAGACAAGGAGACAAGGAGATCCTCCTCCCGACGTTGGGAGCGGGAGAATATTTTTTCTCCTTGTCCCCTTGTCCCCTTGTCCCCTTGTCCAGATCGGGCTTTGTTTCCTTATCCTGGCGCTTATGGGGGTCAGGGTCAGGGTCTTCGAAGAAGTTGTTTTTATGTCCTTTTCGTCCTTTTTGTCCTTTTTGTCTTTTTCTCGAAAACCCGGAACCCGGAACCCGGAACCCGGAACCCGGAACCCGGAACCCGGAACCCGAAGACTTCACTCTTCCCGCTTCGGGACCTCAACCTGATACCGGCTGAATTCATACAAGATTGGTTTGAGAAACGGGTATTTCTTTGAATGCAGGATGGTCACAAGCTGGCCTTGCCGGGCGTTGTACCATTCGGGTTCGGTGACTTCACAGACCCCGCTGATTGGTTCACCAACTGGATCATCTGAAATAAAATGGATTTCATACTTGTTATGCAAGCGCTGGCGAAACTCAGTGATATGTCCGACGTAGGTATCACCATTGGCTGTCAGCCAGCGATGAGTCAATGTTCGCCACAGTTCCTGGATAAACCAAAAACCAAAAAGACCAACCAAAATCACCCAGAACGTGCTTTTGGACGACAACACCAGGACAAGCCCGGCCAGCAAAGCCAGTCCCTGAAACAGATGATTGCCAATTTGTCCCAGACTATTTCGCACTCGAACTGGTCGTGGCGTTTCAAGTCGAAGTTCTTCCAGAGCCACTGGTTGAGGATTGCGTTCCAATGCGATTGGCTGACACCGCTCGCAGAGGTTCCGCACCGGGTCAAATTTGTCGGCTTGATGGCAAATTTCACAACGGGTTGGAAGAAATTCTTTTTTGACCAGGAGTTTTTCTGAGCCCATAAACACCACCACGAATGAAGTCAGTACCACCGGCGTCAGCGGGTGGGGATTGAAGGCAAATCATACCAGCTTGAAGCCAGAAGTCCATCAAATCCATTTTTTTCAGTTATTTGACTATCTAGTCATTCTCTTAGGAGAATTTCAAAGGATCACACCCACCCGCTGACGCAGGTGGTATTGACCTCATCCTTACAAAAGGTACTTGTCACAAGCAAACATTCTCAGGCAGAATGGGGTTGTCATTCTCTCCCCCTTACAATTCAGGATTTCAGGTATCAGCGCTTGAACGCACTTTTTTGCCTCACGCAATTGAATTCGTTTGCTTACCGCGTTGCCGCCCCGGCGACTCAGCCGATGTGTGCCCCGTCCGCGGTTGGTCGTGAGGCTGTATCCATTTCTATTATTCGAATTTCAATTATTGCCATTCGCACTCAAGGCGTGAGGGCTACCTGACACCCAACTGCACAAGTTGAAAGTGACACCAAAGCCACCACGCCAGACCCGGCGGGTGGCTTTTTTGATTTTTGAGGAGAAACACACCAATGTCCGTCGCCACCGTTCCATCAACCGAATCTGAGGTACCCAGTCACACACACACCGCCTGGCCGATCTCCTTTCAGGATGTTGTCACCGCATCGCGTCAACTCCGGCAATACCTGCCAGTGACGCCGCTCCGGAATTATCAGGCTCTGGATCAGGCTGTGGGCCATAACATTCAAGTCCATGTGAAGCACGAAAACCACTTGCCGACCAATTCTTTCAAGGTCCGCAATGGGTTAAGTGTGCTGGCTTCGCTGACACCCGAACAACGCAAGCACGGTGTGGTCGCCGCGACGCGTGGAAATCATGGTCAGGGCGTCGCATGGGCTGGCGCACTCCTGGGTATCCCAGTTATTATCTGCGTCCCCCTCTCAAACAATCCTGAAAAAAACGCAGCCATGCGCGGCTTTGGAGCAACCGTGATCGAAGATGGTCACGATTATGACGAAGCCATTCGTGTCGCTCAGGAGCTGGTTCATTCGCGTGGAATGACCCTGGTCCACGCCACCAACAACCGACGAGTGCTGGCTGGTGCCGCAACCATGTCGCTTGAAATGGTGGTGGATCAGGCGGCTGAACTCGATGCCGTGGTCATGGCCATTGGCGGCGGTTCAATGGCCGTCGGAGCGTTGACGGTGCTCCGCAAACTGCGTCCGGAAATCGAAGTCTACGGTGTCCAGGCAGAAGGCGCATCGGCCATGCACGAATCGTGGCACGCCGGGCAACCAGTGGTGAAACATACCGCCCAGACGATTGCCGATGGACTGGCTACCCGTGGCGTCTATGAAATGACGTTTAGTACCCTCCGCGAAGGACTCACCGATTTCATCACGGTCAGCGATGAACTCATCGCCGAAGCCGTCCGCATGCTGCTCAAAACAACCCACAATCTCGCTGAAGGCGCGGGCGCCGCCGGGCTGGCTGGATTGCTGTCGCTCCGTGAACGGCTGGCCGGCAAACGGGTCGGGATTGTTCTCTCGGGATCAAATATTGATGAAACCACCCTTCGCTGGGTGATGAAAGCCGCTTGAAGCCGGGGCTGAGAAAACCAGGGCTTGGGGCTGAGGGCTGAAGATATTGGGCTGAAGACTTCGAAAACCCGGAACCCGGAACCCGGAACCCCGACCCCTGAAAGGAATCACTATGTGGAATCAAGAAAAATCAAGTTGTGGCGTTGGTTTTGTGGCCAGTCTCCATCAGGTCAGCAACCACGAAAATCTACAACAGGCACTCCATGCACTCCGGTGTGTTGAACATCGCGGTGCCTGCGGCGCTGATCTTGAAACCAGTGACGGAGCCGGGGTAATGACCGATATTCCCTTTGAATTGCTGGGGTTTGAGAAACATTCCGTTGGCGTGGCGCAATTGTTTTTGCCGCAGGACGAACCGTATCGAAAAGAAATTCTAGCGATTTTTGAAGACACCTTTGCTTTTCTCGATGTTGAATTGATTGGCTATCGTGAGGTACCGATCAACGCCGAAGTGCTTGGACCGCAGGCACGACAGACGATGCCGGTGCTCGTTCAGGCATTTTTGCGCCGTCCAGTTCATTGCACCACGGTGGATTCATTCAACAAGCTGCTCTATATCGGAAAACAACACGCCCGCACCAGGGTAATTCGCCGGTTTTCGAATTACGAGGTGTTTTTCTCGTCAATTTCTGCGGAAACAATTGTGTATAAAGCACTTGTGCGATCAGAAAAGCTTGATCAATTTTATCTGGATTTGCAATCTCCCCAGTATCGCACCCGGTTTGCACTCTTTCATCGCCGATTCAGCACCAACACCAGCACGGCCTGGGATAAGGCCCAACCGTTTCGCCTGATTGCGCACAATGGCGAAATCAATACGATTGCCGGCAACCGGTCGTGGGCCTACTCGCGGGAAAAAACACTCGGCTTGCAGGCCAACGAACTGATTACCCATCACGGCATCAGCGACAGCGGCAGCCTCAATGAAATGGTCGAAGCCCTCCGATATCGCAGCCACCTGGCCAATATCAATGACATTTTGGCGATCATGATGCCGCCGGCGGATCGGCAAAATGACTACTACACGTTTTGGGCGCGCACGATGGAACCGTGGGACGGGCCGGCGATTATTCTATTTTCAGACGGCAACCTGGTCGGCGCCAGACTTGACCGCAATGGATTCCGGCCTGGCCGCTGGATGCTCACCGAAGGCCATTTCTATGTGTGTTCTGAAGCTGGCGCCTTTGCGCTCAACGAAAGCGATATCCGGTTTAAAGGAGCACTTCATGCTGGAAATGCGGTGACGGTCAATTTACGAACTGGACTGGTGAGCTTTGAAGACCCAAGCACCATTGCCGCTTATCAAGGTGTGCGGTTTGATCCACGCCTGGTGTCATTACCGGCCACAACGCAGTTGCAAGCAGCCGGCATGGCCGACAAAACGGTGTTTGGGTACACCGAGGAAGATTCAAACCGCATCCTGCTGCCGATGATGGCCACCGGCAAGGAGCCAATTGGTTCAATGGGTGACACCGCCCGGCTGGCAGTGCTTTCCGATGAACCACGTTCGTTTTTTGATTTCTTCTATCAGGATTTCGCCCAGGTGACCAATCCGCCAGTTGATTACCTGCGCGAAACGATAGCCACCGATTTGACGGTGTTTCTGGGGTCGAAACCCAATATTTTCATTCCAACCGAATTGATCCCACCGCGCCCGGCGATCCGACTTGAGCATCCAGTTCTGAGCCTCCAGCAAATTTCAGAATTAAAAGCCCTGACCACCGATCATTCGCAGGAAGTCGGCATTCGGGCCGTGGTGCTTGATACCACATTTGATGCAACCGAGGGCGTGGCCGGATTTGATTTGGCGATTGACGAACTCACCCGTAAAGGATTGACCGCCGTTGAACATGGCACGGCGGTGGTGATCCTGAGTGATCGCCAGGCTGGGCATCATCGCCTGCCGATCCCTTCCCTGCTGGCCCTACGGGCGCTGGTCAATGCGCTCAACGAATCTGGATTGAAGCTCAAAGCGTCACTGGTGGTTGAGTCGGGTGAGATTCGCAGTTCGCACCACGTCGCGGCGCTGATCGGATTTGGTGCCACCGCCGTGTGTCCCTATCTGGCGCTCGAAATTGCCCGGTTTGAACCCAATGCCAAACTTGAAGGCATCGCCCCAGAACAGCGCGAAGCCAATCTGATTGCGGCGCTCCGGTCGGGACTCCTGAAAATCATGGCCAAGATGGGGATTTCCGTGCTGCGGAGTTATCAAAATGCCCGGCTGTTTACCATTCTTGGACTTGGCCGGAATCTGGTGAATTTCTATTTTCCAGGGATGGAAAGCGTTGTCGGCGGGTTTGAACTGGAGCACATCGTGGATCTGGTTCGACTCAACGCCACCCGGTCAGAAGCGGCCATGGCGGTCGGAAGCGGGAAACTGCTCCACACGTATCAGTTCCGCGAACACACTCAGGGCACGGCAGGTGAAAAACACGCCATGACCACGACTCGGGCGCGAATGATCCACAAACTGGTTCGTGAAACCGGGCATTCGCTGAGTTCGCCGGAACTCTATGATCACTATTTGAAACAGGGAGAAGACAGCGCCCCGGTGACCTTTCGTCACCTGTTCCGCTTAAAAACCGAATTGCCCGCGCTTGGGCTCAATCAGGTCGAACCGATGTCAGACATTTTATGGCGGTTTGGAACTGGCGGAATGTCGTTTGGCGCCATCAGCGCCGAATCACAGCGCGATTTGATCACCGCCATGCGCGAGGTCCGCGCCCGCAGCAACAGCGGCGAAGGCGGCGAAAATCCCTTTTATTTCGCTGAAGGCATCACCGCCACCACCAAACAGGTGGCCTCCGGGCGATTTGGCGTGACGGCTGAATATTTGATTTCAGCCCAGGAAATCCAGATTAAAATTGCCCAGGGGGCCAAACCCGGCGAAGGTGGCCAGTTGATGGCAGTGAAAGTCACCCCTGAAATTGCCAGGGCACGCCATTCGCCAGTCAATATTGATCTGATTTCTCCGCCGCCGATGCACGATATTTACAGCATCGAAGACCTGAAAGAGCTTATTTACGAACTCAAACAGCTTCATCCGTCAGCCAAAGTCAGCGTCAAACTGGTTTCCGGGGTCAATATTGACACGATTGCCGTCGGTGTGGCGAAAGCCGGGGCTGACATCATCCACATCTCTGGCGGAGACGGCGGCACCGGTGCCGCCGGGCTCGGTTCGATGAAACACGCCGGGCTGCCCTGGGAACTGGGTCTGGTCGCCGTGCATCGGGCACTGGTCGCCAATCATCTGCGCCAATCCATTACACTTCGAGTAGACGGCGGTTTGCACACGGGCAAGGATCTCGTACTGGCAGCGGCGCTTGGCGCGGAGGAATTTGACTTTGGCAAGCTCCTGCTCGTCGCCGAAGGGTGCATTATGGCGCGGATTTGCGAAACCAATCGCTGTCCGGCAGGCATTGCCACCCACGATCCGAAATTCAAAGCCAAATACCAGGGAACACCAACTCACGTGGTGCGGATGCTCGAATACCTTGCCGAAGACGTCCGCCGTCACCTGGCACGGCTGGGCTTTACCACGCTCACTGATCTGGTGGGCCGGATTGATCTGGTCGAGACCGATCCACGCTTTACCCAACTCGTCGCCGAACGCAATCTGGATCTGAGCTTTTTCTTTCAAACCGTGCTGTCTGGTTCGAAAGCCGCGTTTGACCTGACCACCAGTCTGGCCTATGTACCAGTCAGCCCGTTGAATGAATTTCTGGTCAACCGGGCCAAACCAGCGCTTGATCATCAGACGCCGTTTCGAATCGAATGCGGCATCCGCAGTACCGACCGGGCCGCACTCGCGACCTTGTCCGGGGTAATCGCCGAAACCATGTATCATCAACGCGGTCACTCAGAACCAGGAACTCAACCGCCAGCGACCAACCGGATTCAGGTGGATTTTGTCGGGAGTGCGGGTCAAGGATTTGGGGTATTTCTGGTGGATGGCATCGAGACCCGGCTCTTTGGCGAGGCCAACGACTCGGTCTGCAAAGGGATGTCTGGCGGAAAAGTGGTGATTCGCCCCCATCCGCATTCAAAATTAGAACCCGAGAAAAACACAATCATCGGCAACTGTGCGCTCTATGGCGCCACAGGGGGCAAACTGTTTATCAATGGGCTGGCCGGTGACCGGTTTGCGGTTCGCAATAGCGGAGCACTCGCCGTGGTCGAAGGCGTCGGCCTTCACGCCTGTGAATATATGACCAACGGTATTGTGGTAATCCTCGGCAAAATCGGGTTGAACCTTGGTGCCGGAATGACTGGCGGGAAAATCTACCTTCACAGTCAACCGGATCTTTCCAGAATCAATCAAAACTACGTTCAACTTCAACAGTTAACGAATCAAGATGCTGATGAACTGGTGCACCTCCTCGGCGAATATGCAGCGGAAACTGACAGCCTCCGGGCTCAAGCCATGGTGCGATCATTTGCGACTCTCCGTGCGGAGTTTTGGAAGATCATTCCTGGAAAAGCATAGGGTTCGGGGTTCAGGGTTCAGGGCTCAGGGTTCAGGGTTCAGGGTTCAGGGTTCAGGGTTCAGGGTTCAGGGTTCAGGGTTTTCGAAGAAATGTCACCCTGTCACCCTGTCACCTTGTCACCTTGTCACCTTGTCACCTTGTCACCCTGTCACCCTGTCACCTTGTCACCCTGTCACCCTGTCACCTTGTCACCTTGTCACCTTGTCACCCTGTCACCTTGTCACCCTGTCACCTTGTCACCCTGTCACCTTGTCACCTTGTCACCTTGTCCCTTTGTCATTCCCTCCCACTTTATCCCCTGTTTGGCTTATATTCTCAGTGTTTGGCTTAAAAATTGCTCCTCTCAAACCCAAATTGGCTTGAAAGCAGGAATGCCAGCTTTTTCTGCCTCATCACTGAAGTCAATTTTATGATTTTTCTGCCTAACCTGGCCCATTTTCCTCAATACCCGTACTATGGCACTCAATACCCAAAAGAAGAATGACCTGCAACTTCCCAGGCTGGCAGGCATCCTGGTGACGGGTATCGGTTTCTTGACGCTTTTGAGTTGGAAACTTGGCATTGAGGCCCCGCTCTCGGTCATTGAAGGCTTTCCAAAAATGTCGCCAACCACCGCACTGGCATTTGTTTGTGCTGGATTGGTGCTGATTCTCCGTCCAACCAGGCCGACTCAGGTCAGTCGCCGGATTGGATCACAAGTCCTGGCCAGCATTGTTCTAGGAATTGGGCTGATCAGCCTCAGTGGTCATCTGGGCGGACTTGGAATGGAGGGCGAACAGTTGCCGCGGATGTGGGATCACCCATCCCTGCGTTCGCTTATTGGGTTACCCGCGCCGGCAACAGCCTTGTGTTTTTCATTCCTTGGAATCAGTTTGTTGATGGTGGCGACAAATTATCAGCGATGGATCCTCGGTCAGCAGATATTTGCCTTCCTGACAGCAATTATCCTATTAACTGTTTTTTTATCATATATTTATAGTGCTTCACCAATTCACCAAACATCACCTATCGGTGGGACTGCTCTTCCAACGCTCTGTGTGATGGCAGTTTTGAGCCTGGGGATTTTGGGGGTCAATGCCCAAAGTAGCCTTATGGTGTTGATCACCAATCGTCACCCTGGCGGGGTTATTGCCCGATGGTCAACTCTCTTATTTACAACGATTTTGCTGGTGTTGGGTGAATTTCGGCTGCATGGGCAATTATCTGGATTGTTTTCTCTTGAAATTGGTCTTTCGATGATGATAGCCCTCACCATTGTCCTGGTGGCCGGCCTGATGATGTGGGCGTCAAATTTGCAATTGAAACACCAGGTTCAAATGCAGCAAGTCAACGAAAAGCTCCGCTCACGCGAACAACATTTCCGGACCCTGACCACGCTCGCACCGGTTGGAATTTTTCTCAATAACGCTGAAGGTGAGTGCATTTTTGTGAACGAAGCCTGGTCTGAAATCACCGGGTTGCCGGCTGAAGAAGGGTATGGCCAAAAATGGCTTCAAACTATTCATCCTGATGATCTGGAGCACATCCAACTTCAGTGGCAGCGATGCACAATCCTGGGTGAAGAAGTTTCGTTTGAGGTTCGGGTTCTGCGTCTGGATAGCACCACTGCCTGGGTCTCAGGTCGAATACGCCCGGTCAAAAACCGACCCGGAGAGGTTATCGGCTATGTGGGAACCGTGATGGACATCACAGAATCACGTCAGCTTGAGGAAATGCTCCACGAACGAGAAGCAACCCTGCGGGCATTAGGGGATAACCTGCCGAACGGTGCCATTTTCCAGGTTAAACATGACCGGGATGGCAAACCACATTTCAATTATTTTAGTGCGGGTATCGAACGCATTATCGGGATCCCTCGGGAAGCCATTTTTGCTGACCCTTCAGTGCTGATGCAGCAACTGAGCGAAGCCGATCAGGTGAGGTTCAACCAGGCCGTTGAGCGAGCCCAGCAAACGCAAAGCCTGGTTGATGAACAGGTACTCAAGCAAACTCCCCATCGAGGACCGGTGTGGACGCATATTCGAACCTCTCCCCGAAAACTCGCCGATGGAAGCATCGTCTGGGACGGCATCGAATTTGATATTACCGAAAGCAAACAGATGGAGGCCGAACTCCGCCGAAGCAAGGAGCTGTTCCAGGCAATCTTTGAAGAATCCGCCGACGCCCTGTTTCTGGTTGATGCCGAGACAACTCTGATTACCGATTGCAACCAGCGGGTCGTGGAAATGTTTGAAGGCGAATCCAAAGCTGATTTCATCGGCACCTATGGCGAACACCTCCAAAAATACCGTTTTACCCCCGACGAACTGGTATCACTCAGGGAACAGGCCCGCTCGGGAAATTTTGTTAGCCTTGAACGCGAATATGTCACCAAAAAAGGAAATGAATTTTGGGGAAATCTGGCCTTTAAACTGATTGATGTTGGTGGAACCCGATTGCAACTGGTCCGGGTCACCGATATTACGATCCGAAAACAGGCTGAGACAGCCTTGCGCAACAGCGAGCAACGGTTTCGGACGATGTTTGATACTGCCTTTCAAATGTCCGGGTTGCTGACACCCGAAGGTCTTGTCCTGCAGGCCAATCAAGCCGCCCTGGATTTTGCGGCACTCACGATTGACGACGTCATCAACCAACCCGTGTGGGAAACTTCCTGGTTTTCCCATTCGATTCAGGTTCAGGAAGACCTCAAACAGGCGATCCAGCAAGCTCGTCAAGGAGAGTTTATTCGCTATGAGGTTGAGGTGATGGCCGCCGGCGGACACATCCGCACCCTTGATTTCTCAATCAAACCCGTCTTTGATGATCAGGGAAAAGTGTCCTGGCTCTTGCCTGAAGGACGTGACATCACCGACTGGCTTCAAGCTCAGACGGACCTGATCAAAGCCCGGGAACAAGCCGAACAGGCGTCGAAAGCCAAATCAGAATTTCTCGCAACCATGAGCCACGAAATCCGCACCCCGATGAATGGCGTGATTGGAATGTGCAACCTGTTGCTTGAAACCGAGTTAACCCCACTCCAAAAGGAATATTCCGAAACCATTTATCGGTCAGGCGAAGCACTGCTCCTGATCATCAACGACATTCTGGATTTCTCAAAAATTGAGGCTGGAAAACTTGAGGTCGAACATGTTCCATTTGAATTGCAGCCAGTCCTGGAGGGCGTTATGGACTTGCTCGCCGAATCCGCCCAGCGGAAACAGGTGGAATTTACCTGTGTCGTCTCACCCAACGTTCCACAAACACTATCTGGAGATCCAGCCCGGCTTCGTCAGGTTCTCACCAACCTGCTCAGTAATGGCATTAAATTTACGGATCAAGGCGAGGTGACGCTTCGGGTATCACTCGTCAGTCAGGGTATCGGGCAAGTTCGCCTCCGATTTGAAATCAAGGACACTGGAATCGGTATTTCACCAAAGCGGCAGCCGCTGTTGTTTCAGCCATTTAGTCAGGTAGATTCCAGCAACACCCGACGCTTTGGAGGCACTGGCCTTGGACTGGTCATTTCCAAAAAACTGATTGAAGCCATGCAGGGGGAAGTTCAGTTTGAAAGTCAGATGAACCAGGGAACCAGGTTCTGGTTTGAAATTGAGTTCCCAATTCAAGCCCAGATACCACCGATGTGGGATCTCCCCCAATCGGTTTCCACCCGACGAATACTGGTGGTGGAAGATCACCCGCCCTGTCTTGAACTGATTATCCAAATGCTGGCAACCTGGCACCTCCCCTTTGACCAGGCGACCACGGCGGAATCGGTACTGGACAAAATCCAGGGAGCAGAGTTGACCACCCCCCCGTTTGATACCATCATTCTTGATATCACTCAGCCTGGACTGGATCTTTCCATCCTGATCGAAACCTTGCCGCACCATCTGATCTCAGAGAAAAACCTGATTTTGCTTGTTCCCTGGGGTCAAAGCCAGTTTGTCCAGCTTCCCAATCAATTCAAAACAGTCCGGTATCTTCAAAAACCGATTCGCCTGCAACAGCTTTTTGAGAGCCTGTTTCCGGAAGATCAACCGGCGGGTGCTGGTGCTGGCGCCTCTTGCTCAGTTGAATCGGCTGATTCAACTTCACAATTTGCCGGGTGCCGGGTGCTGATGGTTGAAGACAATGTTATCAACCAGCGGGTCACGCTGTACCAGCTCAAGAGGCTTGGGGTTGAAGTTCATATCGCCAACAACGGACGAGAGGCCCTGGTCGCCTTGCAAAAATCCAGGTACGATCTGGCTCTCATGGACTGCCAGATGCCGGAAATGGATGGATATGAAGCAACCCGTCAGTATCGTCAATGCGAAGCAACCGGAACGCATTTGCCGATCATTGCCCTGTCAGCCAATGCCTACTCTGAAAACAAACACCGGTGCCTTGAGGTTGGAATGGATGATTTTATTTCTAAACCGGTCAAACTTTCAGACTTAGAGCGTGTTATAAAACAATGGATTGTCAAAGCCCAACCCGCCCTGCCTCTGCCTGCTATGCCTGTCAGTCAACCGCCGATTCTTGATCCAGCCGCACTGACCAGACTCCGAGCCATGGTCGGAGAAACAAATCACGAGTTATTTCTTGAAATGATTGATTTGTTTTTGACTGAAAATGCGCTTTCGCTCTCTAAACTGGCACAGGCCGTCCAGGAACAGGACGCGACTGGGGTGCTCAAGCTCGCTCACCGACTCCGGGGTTCCAGCCTGCAATTTGGGGCTGGGCGTATGGTTCAACTCTGTCAGGAAATTGAACAAAGAGGTCGTGACAAAAAGCTTGAAGGTGTTGAAACATTACTGACTCAACTCCAACATGAATTTGAGCAAACTCAGGTAGCCTTCCAGGTTGAGAAGGGACAACCACCTGAAGATCCTCATCGCCGAAGATGAGCCTCTTACCCGGTTGGTTCTGCAAAAAGCACTGGAAGGAGCTGGACACGAAGTCATTACCGCAGATGATGGGCTTGAAGCGTTTGAAAAGTACTGTGTCAGCCGTGCCCGTGTGGTCGTGAGCGACTGGGAAATGCCCGAAATGAGTGGTCTCGAATTATGTCAGATTATTCGTGAACGGCCATCCGTCGAATACACCTATTTTTTAAGTACCTTACCGAAAATTTCCAGACATTTTAACCACGGAAAACACGGAAAACACGGAAAAAAATCAAGCACTTACCAAATCCAATATCTCAGGAAACTTATGACAAGGTACTTAGGTGACCGGCAGAAAACCCCGGAATTTATTCCGGGGATGAATGCCGTCCGACTCAATAGGGATTGGTCATGACTTCATAATCAGCAACTTCGTAAACAACACTCCAGCGTGGATTGGTTGAAGAATACAAAACCGACACCATATCTCCATTGTTCACCAGCGCATAAGCATCGGCGGAAACTTCCATTTTCCCTTGCTGTGTTCCCTCTTTCGGCACGTCAAACTGATATTCAACATAATAGGAAGTTGATTTCCCGCTGCTGACGGACTTGCCGGTAATGCGGCCAGGGGCCGGCCAGCCGTTTCGGACCAGCCACCGGTTGATCAGTGGCCGAATATAGAATGCCCACAGAAAAACTGACACAATCCCATTCCAAAACAAGGCCATGCCAGTTGAAACCATCACTTTCACAATGTGCGCATCCATTGCCCCTGGATATTTCAACTGGGTGAATTTTGTTCCAGGGAGCGGAAAAACTTTGACTTCCACCACGTCATTTTGATGGAAGGTGTCAAAAACGGCTTTGGGAACGGTTGTCTGGTCGCGATGGTCGCTTCCAAAATGCTGGTAGCGGAAATGGACCTCATAGGCGGTTGTGTTTTTTGACCCACGGGTTGTCTTCAACTCGGTCACTTGTGCCGGCACAGTGGTTCCAAAAACCAGAAACAACCAGCTCCCGATCATAAACATAATCAACCCAATCCCAACCAGCGTGTGCGGTAAAATGAAAATCTGTTGAAATCCAATCAACCATCCACGGCCAGAACGCCGACGAATCGGACGCGGCGGAAGCAGCGTCAATTCTTTTTTGACATTAAGTGAAATCGGTGGCGGACCCGGAACTGGGACGTGGGCCTGTCCCCGATGTGATTCAGGTCTGGTCTCGCTTTGAACGGGTGAAGCTCCAAAAACCGGAGGCAGAGGCAGCGTTTCAAAGACATCGTCTTGTAATTTCCAGCGCGCCTGAGGCCACTGGCTCAGCCAGATTTGGTAGGTCTGGGCAATACGCGGATCTTTGGCCTCAACGCGCAAGGTTTTGAGCGGTTTTTCGAGTATATGGATGACCAGGGAGGACACCGCCATAACGACTGTGAAAATGATCAGGTGCCGACTATCGCTTGAGGGCAACATTTTGGCTGCCAGTAACCCCAGCAGTAACACCAAATACCCACCTCCTCCAAGAATCAAGAGAAAGGCCAGCTTCATGTTCTGATTGATAGCGGCTTTGACCAGTTCCAGATCCTTGCGAGTCCGAATCACGTCTCCAAGTTGAGTCCGAACGTCAGAGATTCGCTTCATTGAGATAACAGCCAGCAACAGATACCCGGCCAACGGAAGCAAGCTCAAATACCAGTGTTCAAAAAAAGAGTTCATCGCGGTACCTCCATTGCGGGTCAGGGGTTTTCGAAACCAGGCTCCAAGTATCAAGCACCAAAGAGTGGTTAGTGGTCAGTGGTTAGAAAGCAATACTTTCGAAGAAGCACCAGTCACCAGGTTTTTCTGAAATCATACCCCCAAACTTTTTCCCAGTGTGAAATAAATCAAATCCTCGCTGGATTTCGCCGGCATAACCCAAAAATAAATCCCCTCGACAATTTTTAGGATGATTCACAATGCCGCTCGAAATCCCAGAGGAGAACAGCATGAGTAGCGAACATTCTGCTTCCCAGGCGCTCACTGATCAGACACAGCTTGCCAACTTTGAAAGCCACGTTTTTCCACACACCGCCGTGCTGCTTCGGAGTGCAATCCGCATGTGGGGCAATCCCACCGAGGCGGAGGATATTGTGCAAGACACGCTGCTTCGCGCCTGGAAATATTGGGATCGGTTCGAACCAGGCACCAACTGTCGGGCCTGGCTCTTTCGAATCATGATCAATGTCATCAACCGTCGCCGTGAAGGACTCGAAGCCGGGTCCGCCCACGTCGCCGCCCATGAACCGGAAATCACCAACGTCTTGCGGTTTGAACCGCGCATTGAGCTTGACGAACACGGTACGCTCCATGCCCTGGAAAAACTGCCGGCAGATTATCGGGATGTGTTGATGCTGGTCCTGGTCGAAGAGCTTTCTTACAAGGAAGCCGCCTTGATGCTCAATATCCCAATGGGGACGGTCATGTCACGCCTGCACCGTGCCCGCCAAATGATGAAAAAACTCCTTCGCCCAGGAAGTAGTACCAGCAATGAAGCAGCCACTTCTCATTGAGTTCACAAAGAGCTGTCGGGAGAGGAAAAAGAGGTCAGTATGAATCAGATGCAGTGTGAACAGGTAAATGATCTTTTGTCAGCTTATGTTGACAATGAAGTTGATACCGTGACGGCCATGAAAATTGCGCAGCACCTTGAACGGTGTCAGGCATGTCGCCACGAGTTCCAACTGACCAAACAGGTCTCGGATGTGCTCAAAACGGCGGTCAAAGGGGCCCCAGACCTGGAGCCGGCACTCGAAGTGCGTGCGTTTCAACTCAACAATCGAGTACACGGCCTGTTGACAGCCCAACTCGGAAAACCAAAACCGCCCATTTCAGGCGAAATTCCTCGACTTGAAGCGGAAGCCGTGCCACCGCCAGACGAACTGCCGGCCATTGTTGTGGCACTCAAACCCAAATGGACGGTGGGCCGGGTCGCGAGAACCATCCTGGCGATTGCTGCCTCACTGGTGGTGATGGTCGGACTCGGCTACGGAAGTTTTCTCTACTGGCTTGAGCACAGCGGGTCATTTTCGGTGGCCATTGCCCGTGACTATCGGGTCTGCAACGGCAATCCAGCATTGGTCGCCTGGTACCGGGACGGACATCCAGCGCCGGATCCGGCGCCGATTGATGCGGTTGGAAGAAAACTCAAACAGATGGGCTATGCTCCCGATGGACTGGCATTGTGCAAAATCGGGGGCGTGCCGTTTGTCCACACGTTTTACATGCGCGACAATCAGCCATTGTCAGTTTACTTTGGTCCCAAACAGGCAGTGGCGTTTCTCAAATCTGAACAGGGAGATGCCAAACCCGGCCAGGTGTACGAAGCTCAAAAAGACACAATCGCCATGTCAGCCTTCGTTTCCGCAAATGAAGAGCACGTCTGGGTGGTTGCCGGCGAGCTTCCACGAACTCAGATCAATGACATCACCCACAACCTGATGTCGGAAACACTCGCCAAGAAGGAATGAAGAAACCATATAGTGGTTCGTGGTTCGTGGTTAATGGCTAGTGGTTAGTGATTAGTTCTTGGTACTTGGTATTTCTTTGAAAGTATTGATTTCTAGCCACGAACCACGAACCACTATGTATTTTCTTCATTCTTCATTCTTCATCAGAGTTGCTTTTCGTCAGGAAAACTGGAAATATTTCCGGCACTGCTATACAAATTCAAATCCTTTATTCATTTCGGGATCCCTATCCCACACGTTGAAGTTTTCGGGAGGCGAGATGGTTGACAATGACTGATGCATCCAGCATTGCGTTCAGTGCTGATGCAAAGCCAACGCCCACTTCCCGCAAAACATCAGTTGAACCGACTGAGTGAGATTGACACACGCGTGCTAAGTCTCACTCATTATTGTTTTTAGGCATTTGAATTTCGAGACATCAGGGAGCGCGAAATCTCATGACAAATCCAGTTTCTGTTGACGAACCTTCTACACCGAAGCGGATACCACTCAATCCGGACCTTAAAAGTCCGCGGGCTCAAGAATTTGAAGACAAGCTGCTGGCCCGGATCGTGGGTCAGGAACGAGCTGTCCGACGACTTGTCAACCTGTATCAGATTTATCTGGCAGGGCTTTCGAATCCTGGGCGTCCCATCGGGACAATGCTATTCCTTGGGCCCACTGGCTCGGGAAAAACCCGCGTGGTCGAAGCCGCCGCTGAAGTTTTATTCGCTGATTCCAACGCCGTTATCAAAATTGACTGTGCCGAATTTCAGCACAGCCACGAAGTCGCCAAATTGATTGGTTCTCCACCAGGATATCTGGGTCATCGTGAAACAGCCCCGATGTTGACCCAGGAGAACCTGGACCGCTATCACAGCGAACGGGATCAATTGACCTTTGTCTTATTTGATGAAATTGAAAAAGCTTCAGACGCGCTCTGGCAGTTGTTGCTGGGGATTTTGGACAAGGCGACGCTGACGCTGGGCGATAATCGCCGGGTTGACTTCTCGCGCACGATGATTATTTTGACCAGTAACCTGGGTGCCCGCGAGATGTCGGAATTGATCACCGGCAGCATTGGATTTGCCCCACCCCGAATGGGACGCGATCAGGAAGCCAATGACGAAATTGATCAAAAGATTTATCGCACTGCCCTGGAAGCCGCAAAACGAAAGTTCTCTCCGGAATTTATGAACCGGATTGATAAGGTAGTAGTCTTCCGCTCACTCAAAGAACATCATTTGCAGATGATTCTGGACCTCGAATTGAAAGCGGTTCAGGATCGCATTATGAAGAGTGCGTCAGAGAAATTTGTCTTTAAGTGTTCAGATGGCGCCAAACGCTTTTTGCTCGATGAAGGCATTGATTTCAAATATGGCGCCCGCCACCTCAAACGCGCCATCGAACGATTTTTGGTGTACCCGATTTCCAATCTGGTCGCGACCGAACAGGTTCACACCGGCGACCTGGTTTTGATTGATCTGGCTGATGATCGAAGCAAATTGACCTTTATCAAAGAAGAAGGCGGCGCACTCATCCTGGCACCGGGTACCGAATACGCCAAAATTTTCGGTCTGGAAGACACTGATTCAGGTGAACGCTTTATCCCGGCCCGGGTGGCATCGGCTTCAATTCACCCACGCGATTCAAACTCATAAGTGACAAGGTGACAAGTGACAAGGTGACAAGGTGACCTTTTGACAGGGTGACAAATGACAGGGTGACAAGGTGACGGAATGAAACGTTCCAAGATGTATGCACCGTGGTCACTCTGTCACCTTGTCACCCACTCACCCACTCACCCTGTCACCTTGTCAAAAGGTCACCCTGTCACGTTGTCATTTGGCACCGAACGCTGGCAGGCGGATCGTAAAACAACTCCCCACACCAGGCTGGCTCTGAACGGCGATGTTTCCACCGTGAGCCGCCACAATCCGTTTCACAATTGCCAGTCCAAGCCCAACCCCAAGCTGCGCTTTTCGAGAAGATACCTGCCGATAGGGGTCAAACAAATAGGGTATTTCCTCGGCTGGAATCCCTTCCCCGGTGTCAGAAACGGCAACTTCCACAAACAGCATTCCTTCCTCAACCCCACTGCCGACCACGCTTTTTGCGGCCAGTCGAACCGTTCCCTGGCGAGGTGTAAATTTGACGGCATTTGATAACAGGTTGCTGAGAACCCGTCCAAGTTTGCTGGCATCGGCTTTCACGGGTGGAAGCTGGGCGGCAATATCGGTTTCGACCTGGATTTGATTTACCTGACCAGCCACACGAACTTCTTCAAGGCATTCCTGAAGGAAGGCCCTGGTTTCCAAAGGTTCACAGTGGAGTTTCATGTCCTGTGATTCTGACCGAAATACCTCCAACACTTCTGAAATCAGTGACAACACCTTTTCAACACTCCGGTGAGAGGCATTGACCAGTGGGAGCATACTGGTGTTTTGAACTTCTTTGTCAGTTTCAAAGATTTCAAGCGACGCCTTGACGACACTCAGTGGTGATTTCAAGTCATGCACCAGCATGGCGGTAAAAT
Source organism: Acidobacteriota bacterium (assembly GCA_016208495.1). Taxonomy (NCBI): domain Bacteria; kingdom Pseudomonadati; phylum Acidobacteriota; species Acidobacteriota bacterium. The sequence goes on from JACQXX010000109.1 coordinate 115,431, forward strand.
TGGCTTTGAGTTGATCCAGTTCCCTCAGTTTCAGATTGGCATCAAGGAGTGCCTGCCGCTGGGCATCAAGTTCCTGATTGGCCTGTTCAAGCGCCGCCGCCTGCTCTTCAACCACCGTTTTCTGATTGGTGATTTCCGCATTTTTGAGTTGAAGTTTGTGCTCAGACCGTTTTTTCACAAAATATAAATTGGAGAGCGCCACGATTAACAAAACGGCTGAACCAAATGCCCCTGCCAGCGAAGTTCGGATGGTTGAATTCAACTCAGCTTCCTTGCGCAGAAAGTGGTTCTCTTGCGCCTGTTGTTTTGCCAGGTGCTGGGTGTTGGCCAGGTTCAATGCCTGAATCTGGCGGTCTCGTTCCAGAACCGCCACTTCCCGTTCTTTGGAAGCAATTGAAATTTCCTTCAGTTCCTGTTCCCGCTGCAGATCCTCGATATGATCAGACTGGCGGGCAATTTCGAGTTCCTGGATTTCCTGGCTCCGGTGCAACAATTCGATTTCTTTTTCCTTCTTTTCGGATTCGAATCGCGCCTGGAGCACCTCAATGCGTTTGCTTGATTCTTCGCTGGCAATCGTTTCCTGAACGCCAATCATTTTGCGCACATATTCAAGCGCCTTATCATAGTTTTTCCGAGTTTCATAAAACTCGGAAAGGTCACGCAAAATATTGCGAACCCGTGGCCGTTCCCCGGTGGACTCAGCCAGCGAAAGAGCCTGTTGAAAGTAGGCTTCGGCTTTTGGTTCCTGATGGGTCTGTCCAAAGATCACCGCCATGTTTTCCATCACGGCGGCCATCAATTGCATATCGTTAATGGTTTGGGCCGTTTCCAGTGCCTGTTGAAAATAACTCAGCGCCTTTTCTTTTTGATTGAGACGAAGGTAAATCAGGCCCATGTTGTTTAACCCACGGGCAATTTTAGGTTTACGCCCCATTTCCTGATAAATCCGTATTGCTTGATTCAAACTGTTGAGCGCTTTTTCATACTCACTGGTGCCAAAATAAATCAGCCCCAGATTGTTTTGGGTGTCGGCTAAGCCACCCACATCATTGAGTTGTTCGAAAATCGTGAGTGCCCGCCCCAAATAATCAAGTGCTTTCTTCCCTTCATCAAGCTCACCATACACGATCCCGATGGCCTGGAGCGAAGCGGCAATTCGTGGTTGATCTCCCGACGCTTCGTTGAGTTTGAGTGCCTTGAGGTGATATTCCAGCGACTGGGCAAAGTCGCCAGTCATCGAATAGGTCGTTCCAAGATTATGCAGGGTGGTGCTAATTCCAATTTGATCATTGAGTTCCTCCCGAATCCGGAGGGATTGTCGGTGACAGTCAATCGCTTTTTGGGGTTGGCCGCTGTTTTTGTAGAGTATTCCAAGACCATTGAGTGAAAATGCCGTCGCCCCCGGCTCACCCATCTCTTCGCTCAACTGAATTGCCTTTTGAAAACAGTCAATTGCCCGATCAAGATTGCCATGAAAGCGATTGACCCGGGCAGCTTGCTGGTATGCTCGCAACTGGAGGCGCTTGTGGTTTGTCTTGAGCGCCAGCGTCAGTGCTTTTTCAATCGGCACCAGTGCTTTATCAGGAAACCGTCCATCCAGATAGAGTGTGCTCAAGGTAATCAAGGCCCTGACTTCTTCAATGATATTGCTGGTTGCCTGGGCTTGTTCAAGCGCTGCCTGAGCCAATTCGATGGCTTTGAACGCATTGGTTTTGAGCTGTTGATCAGCTTGATTGTTCAGAAGGCGTGATTGATTCCTGATTTTTGGGGGACGACCATTTGGGTCAAACCGCCTGGGGGGAGATTGGGCCGTTACGGTTCCCGCGATAATCAAACTACTAATCAACCACAAACAATAGCAGAAGATGCGTCTGAATGTGTCTTGCATAGGGCAGTGCTCCAACACGTTCGTCCACGGGTTTGCAAATTAGCCAGGGAGCAAAGGAGCGAAGGAGCGAGGTCCTTCAGCGTCAACTCTCAGAGTGATTATGTCAGCATCTAAACTCTTTGTCTTTCACTACTTCGCTCTTTCACTATTTCACTACTTCACTTTTTCAAGAGGTTTGAAGCCAATTATATGCCGCTTTGGCGGCGGTGGCACCCTGGCCAAAAGCCGTTGACAGGCTTGGGAGCAATGGATGGCAGGTATCTCCGACCGCCCATACTCCAGGAACGGAGGTGGCACCCCAGCGGTCAGTGACGATAAATCCTTCTGAATCAAGATCAAGTTGCCCAACTACCAGGCGGGTGGCCGGCTCGGTTCCGAGCGTGAGAAAGACGCCGTTAACCGGCAGATATTCGATCATCACTGGCTCATCGGGTCGGGCTACTTCCAGTTCCAAACCTGTCACCCGATCATCTCCGAGGATGCGGGTCAAACGAGTAAAGGGTTTCATCGTGATGCGAGGGTCAGTCAAGACCGGTTTCAAGTACATTGCGCGAGCGCGGAACTGGTCTGAGCGATGAATCAATGTCACCTGACAGCCTTCATTGGCCAGCATCAGGGCTTCTTCAAAGGCGCCATCCCCTCCACCAACGATGGCAACGGGTTGGCCCGTATACAGAGCAGCATCCCGTGTGGCGGAAGTACTCACCCCACGACCAGCAAATTCACGCTCTCCGGGAATCCCGAGCCGACGTTTGACCACGCCAAGTGCCAAAATCAGGGCTCGTGCCTGAAATTGTTCTTCGGCAGTCCAAACAGAGTGGGTTGAGGCATTGATTCGGGTAACGGGAGTGTTGACACGCCAGGGAACATCCAGGCTTCGGACGTGCTCTTCCAATCGCTCCGCAATTTCAATTCCGGTCAGTCCCCAAAATCCTGGACAATCAATCAGCCGGTTATAGGTTCTCAGGAGCTGGCCGCCAAGTTGGGCGTTGGCTTCGAGTAACAGTGGGGTGCAGCCAAGTCGTTTGGCCCAGAGCGCGGCGCTGATACCGCCTGGCCCACCGCCAATGATGAGCAAATCGTGCATAGTTTGGTTCCGGGTTCTGGGTTCCGGGTTCCGGGACCTGAAAACCAGAGAACATTCACTGTGTTTGTTAAACCAATTGGGAATTCCCAGTCTGGGCGAACTGATAGTTAAATAATTCAATTAAAAGTATTTATTAAGATATTAACGACTACTTTGTATTACAATTTTGAATTTGAATACCAGAAATCTGCCACTGAACAAGTCTACACTGAAAACAGCATTCTTTCGAAAACCCCGAACCCCGAACCCCGAACCCCGAACCCCGAACCCCGAACCCCGAACCCCGAACCCCGAACCCCGAACCCCGAGCCCCCAATCAATAATACAAATCATCCCCGATATCAGTGCTATCAAAGCGGGCTCGTTCAAGCGCTGCCTGTAAATCAAGGGCGAGTTGGCGCGGGGTGGGGCGAACTCCGGGTGTTTTGGAAAGCATTTGGAGAATGATGGTTTCAATGGCCTGAGGAATTTCCGGATTTCGTTGACGTGGGGGCTGAGGCGATTTTGTCAGGTGCATTAAAGCCAGGGCCACTGGATCCGCCGCATCAAAGGGAAGCGATCCAGTCAGCATTCGATAAAACAAAACACCCAAACTATAGATATCCGCCTGCCCATCATAGTCTTTCCGGTTAAATCGTTCCGGCGACATATAGGCTGGTGTTCCCACCACACCATTGAGGGTGAGCGAGGGTAAATTTGGGTTCACTGGATCACCAATGAGCTTGGCAATTCCAAAATCAACCACTTTGACCACTTCCCCATCAGGTGACTGGTGAAGAAAAATGTTTTCGGGCTTGATATCACGGTGCACAATCCCGGCCATTTGGGCGGCATCCAGCACATCACAAATTGGAAAAATGATTTCGGCGCATCGTTCCAGCGGCAATCTGACTTTTTGTTTCAGTTCCTGAAAGAGCGTGTGTCCAGAGAGCAATTCCATCACCAGATAAGCAATGCCTTCCGGTGACACCCCCGAATCAAGCACCGTAATTGCGTTTGGATGGTTGACCCGGCAGGCGGAAATTCCTTCCAGGCGAAACCGTTCAAGTTCTTCAAAGCGGTTTTCATCGGTTGGAGGCTGAAAAACTTTGACGGCGACCTCCCGATTGAGATTCAGGTGGGTTGCCCGGAACACTGCCCCAAATCCACCGGAACCGATTTTGGTTTCGAGGCGATATTTGTTGTCCAGAACCGTCCCTGGAAGGACTTCGGCCAGGGTCGAGAAGAGGGTTCTGACCCGCTGGTACGCCATGAGCAGTTCCTGGTTTTTCTGCATCAATTCGGCGTTCTTTCGCTCCATTTCCCGCTGCAACTGCGCCAGCTTCATCTGGGTTTCAATGCGAGCGATGACTTCTTCACACTGAAAGGGCTTGGTCACATAGTCAATGCCTCCGACCTCAAACGCCTTCACCTTATCCCAGACCTCATTGAGGGCACTGATGAAAATCACTGGAATCCGACTGGTTGATTCATCTTCCTTGAGTCGGCGGCAGACCTCATAGCCATCCATTCCCGGCATGTTGATGTCGAGCATAATCAAATCCGGGTGCGATAAGTTGACCTGCGCCAGCGCCCGGCGACCATTAATGGCCGCTTTTACTTCATACTGGCGTTCCATCAACAAATTTGAGAGCAACTCCAGATTGGTGGGGTTGTCGTCAACGATCAAGATGCTCCCTTTGGAGATCTGAGTGATTACGGTTTTGTCATCCGGAGAATGTGTGCTCATGAAAACCTGCGCTCAAAGTCAGTCTCACCTGCGTGAGCAGGTAGGTTCAATCTAAATCCTCTGTACTGAAAAGAAGTCCTACTTCAGCCCGTCTTCTTCAGCCCCAAGCCCAATGTCTTCAGCCCGATAACTCAAGGATGGAACCGTCGGTTGATCTCTTCCTTCAGCCGTGTCAGTTCAGCCCGGAATTCAGCCACCAAAAACGGAGCGTCCGCCAGTGCGGCTGAAGATCTGATCCCTTCTAACGCCTGACCAATGCGGATGATCCCAATGGCCCCAATACTGCCGCCTGTCCCGCGAAGCTTATGCGCAATTTTTCCAATATGTTCAAAATCCGCCCGGGCAAAAGCTTTTTGGAGCGCATCCGGAAATGGCACCAGAGTATCAAACGACATCGTCATTAACCGGAACAACACTCCCGTATCCTGGCGAGTTAAGTCCAGAAGCTGGGTAATGGTGCTTTCATCCAAAACGGGCGACGGCGGTGTGCTGTGATTGGTCACGGGCATCAATCCGGAGCCGCTTTCAGGCGTCAAGGTTGGGGTGTCATCGTCTTCGAGTTCTTCTTCACCTGATTCAAAGTCCACAGTGATCGCCGATTCGGGGGCTGGACTGGAAGCGGCGGCAAAGGGAACGGCGCCCGGTTCAGAACCAACCACCCAGCGTTGGAGCGCACGCTCAAAATCCTCGGGCCGGAATGGCTTACTGATATAGTCATCCATCCCAACCTGAAGGCACCGCTCACGGTCACCCTCCATCGCCCCAGCAGTTAAAGCCACGATGATGATGTGTTTACCGCTTTGTTCTTCCTGTTCACGAATCACAGCCGTGGTTTCAAACCCATCCATGAGCGGCATCTGGCAATCCATAAACACCAAATCGTAACTATTCTCGGCCAGCATCCCGAGTGCCTTCAGACCATTGGAAGCCACGTCCACCCGACAATGCAAATTTTCCAAAATGAGCCGGGCAACCACCTGATTGGCTTCAATGTCTTCGACCAGCAACACTCGCATTTGAGGAAGTTGCGGCACAGACAACAGCGAACTGCTTGACGCAAGTGTGTACCGGGTAATCAATGGTTGTGGGCCAGCGGTGTCGGTTCGTTGCATCACCTGGAGCAAACAATTGCGGAGATGGGTTTGTCGAACCGGCTTGGTCAGATAAGCCACAATCCCCGACTGGCGGGCTTCATCACCGTGCCCGCGCATGGCAAACGACGTCAGCATGACCAGTTTGGTTTGGGCAATTAAGGGGTCGGATTTAATGGCCCGGGCCAGTTCCATCCCATCCATGCCAGGTAACAACATATCCTCAATGACCAGATCGAATGGTTTGGCGCGATGAGCCGCGTTCCGAAGTTGTTCCAACGCCCGTAAGCCGGTTTCAGCCACGTCAGTGGTCATTTCCCATTCGGTGAGTTGTTGCTGTAACAGGTCGCGATTGGCTGCATTGTTATCCACAAGCAGGACCCGCAGCTTTCTGAGTCCGTCCGGGTCATTTTGATGGGTGTCTTCTTCTTTCTTTTGTGGCCGGGCCAGCGGAATTGAGAATCGAAAGGTACTCCCCTGCCCTGGGTGACTCTCAACGTCAATTTCACCCCCCATCAATTCGGTCAACTGTTTGCAAATCGCCAGCCCCAGTCCAGTTCCGCCATATCGGCGGGTCGTTGATCCGTCAGCCTGTGAGAAGGGGCGAAACAGCCGACTTTGTAGATCAGATGGAATTCCAATCCCGGTATCAGTTACCTTGAATTGCACTGTTGCCGTCTCATGCTCCTGGTGGAGCAGACTAATCTGGAGCGTCACCATCCCTTTATCGGTAAACTTGATGCCGTTTGCCACCAGATTGGTGATGATTTGTCGAATGCGAACTGGATCACCCAGCAAGGTCTTCGGCACATTTTTCTGAATGTGGGTTACCAACTCCAGGCCCTTGCTGTGGGCCCGCTCGGCAAACATGGTGATGACCTGGTCAACCAGAACCTCCAGGTTGAACTCGATGTTTTCGAGTGTCATCTTGCCGGCTTCGATTTTGGAGAGATCCAGGATTTCGTTGATGATCTTGAGCAGTGTCTCACCTGAATTTTGAATGGTTTCAACAAAATCCATCTGTTTGGCGGTCAGGTCGGTACCAAGCAAAAGGTGGGTCATCCCAATCACGCCATTGAGCGGCGTGCGGATTTCGTGGCTCATATTGGCCAAAAACTGTGATTTCAAGCGAACGGATTCGAGTGCGGCATCGTGGGCAATTTTTTGTAGAACCTCGGCGCGTTTGCGTTCGGTGATATCGCGTGCAATCCCCTGGACACCCACTGGACGACCATTGAGGGTAATGATCCGCGAACTGACTTCGATTGGAATTCGAACTCCAGTCGGAGTCACAATTTCGATTTCGTAGCGGGTGGGAATATTTTCCGCCACCTTTTGCTCCATCATTTTATGAACCGTGCTGAGATATTCAGGTGAAACAACGTCCCGCATATTCATCTGGAGCACGGCTTCACGTGGAATGCCAAACACCCGTTCAACCGCTCGATTGATGGAGGTAAAATGTCCCTCCATGTCATGGGTGTAAATCAGATCATTCGCGTTTTCATACAATTCCCGGTAAATATCACCCGCATCCGTAACAGCGGTTTTGTTCATACTTGAATAGACAATCGCTAACTGAACCGCAATTTCCGATTGATCTTCAAAGCTTGAAGCTTTCATTTCGGCCTGGATGGGTCGGCCATCCATCCGAAGCAATCGCGCTCGGAGCCGCGATGTTGATTGAACGGTTGAAGCAAGCCAGGTCTGGACTTTCTGCAAATCCTCTGGATGAACAAAGTCACCGCATTCAATTCCCAGCACTTCCTGACGGTCAATCGCCCCCAGAATTGCCAATGCCTCGCGATTCACAAATTGGACCACGCCTTGTTTCAGCACCAGGATCGGCACCGGACAGACATCAAGCACATCGTAGGTGGGTTGCATTGGCATAGGAACAAAGTGACTGGGTGACCAGGTGACCAGATGACTGGGTGACAGAATGACACAGTGACAAGGTGACAAGATGACACGGTGACTGAGTGACAATTGACAAGGGGACAAGGGGACAAGGGACACAATGACTGGGTGACCAAATAACAGAGCATATTTTGTCATCTTGTCAATTGTCACCTTGTCACTGTGTCATTCTGTCACCGTGTCATCATCCGCAGTTCTTCGATCCGCTGGCTGATTTCGGCGGGCGACAGGTGGCGATAGGCTTCTGGAAGCATATCGCGGGAGGTCGCTTCGCGCACCGCCACCAGGGTTTGATATTCGACCGCCATTTCATCGCGGGCCGGGGTGAATTCGAGCGCCACCTTTTCAACATCTTCCGGAAACACTTCTTTCCGCCCGGCCTGACGGGCCACCCGTCGGCATCGAATCAGCATACCTTCGATATCAGCTCCGGAAAGTTTGAGCTGGCTTTTCAGAATTGGCGACCAGTCTTCGATTTTGTGGCTGATTTTGTTCTTTCGAACCATCGCCTCAATGATGGCCTGACGATCTTCTTCCGATTCCGGGTAAAACAGCGAAATGTGTTCTTCGCACCGGCCCTGGCGCTTGAGGTCAATCGGGAGCAAATCCGGGCGACAGGTCATCAAAATCCACAGAATTTTGCCCCGGTTTTCGGTATTGCCCATCGCATTGGCAACTTTTGAGAAAATGCGCTGATCAACACCGCTGTCTCCGCCGCCGGAATCACGATTGCCCAGCGTGGCGTCGGCTTCGTCAATCAGGACCACAATCGGAGCCAGGTTTTGGATCAGGTTCAGAATTTTTTCAAGATTTGACTCGGTTGACCCAACCCATTTATCGCGGAAGTTTTTGAATTCCACCACGTTCAGGCCGCAATCCTTGGCAAAGGCTTCGGCCAGAAAGGTCTTCCCTGTGCCAACCGGACCGGAAATCAAAATTCCCATGGGAGCTTCTTCGGTTTCACCCGAACGAATGGTCTCGGCAATATTGGAGAGAAACTCTTTGGCCTTTTTCATGCCGCCGACGTTTTCCAGCCCATATCGCGGCGTCACAAACTCGACCAGTCCGACACATTCCGATTCGATGATTTCTTTTTTCTTGTTGCGGATGACTTCATAGGTCAGCCCATCCTGATTGATCGAAGCACTTTTGAGCATCGAGGAAATATGTACCCGATTCAGTCCCGAGGTCATATGTGACAACTGCTCTTCGGTCACTTCCATCTTCAGGTCCGGATTCATGATGTTGAAAAAGCGAATGAAATGCAGTCGCTCGTCGTGCTCCGGATAGGTAATTTTGATATTGACCAGGCGCGAGTTTTCACGAATGCGCTGGTGGACGTCCGACACGTTTTCCGTGATGAAAATGACGATATTGTCGGATCCAAGCAGCCGCGAACTGGTAATCCAGCGCTGAAACATCACCAGCAGGTTGCGTTCTTCAGAACTCATGTAACTGACTTCGCTGGCCGGGATCAGGGTTTCCATAAAGTTGATGATCACGGCAACCTGTTCGCCATAATACAGATAGCGTTCAATCGCCTGCAGAGCCTGCATCGGCTCGCGCATTCCGCGCATGGCCTGGGCCTGAACCAGCGGATTGGCCACTCGCTGCTGAGCCTCAAATTGCCGTTCGGCATCCAGCGAACCAAAGGTGATTCCTTCGCTGCGGTTATACAGGATGATGTTTTTATTTCCCAACATCTCCTGCTGCAGGAAATTGAGCAAGCCGACATACTGCCCCTTGGCTCGCACCAGATCATAAATGTTGTGATGAAGCAGGAAATGCGATGCTTCCCCAGCATAATACTTGCGGGCCATGGTGGCTGCCCAACTGGGTAAATTTTTCAACTCATCAAGCGACAGTTTGAGGCGCGGACTCGACATGGTGGGAAGGATCTCCTTTGGAATGAGCAAAATAGTGAACCTAAGTACCTTACCGAAAATTTCCAGACATTTTAACCACGAAAAACACGAAAAACACGAAAAAGATCAAACACTTACCAAACCCAATATCTCAGGAACCTTATGACAAGGTACTTATTTCACTCAGGATCAGAGCGTTTTCAAATAAGCAATCAGGTCGGCCAGTTGCGCGGCATTAAATTTGCCTTTGTAGGCTGGCATGGCGTTGCGGCCTTTTTGAATTAAATTTTTGACATTGTCATCCGTCACGGCTTTTCCGCTGAGCATTTTCTTGCGGTCTTTATAAAGCCCTTTCAACCCAGGACCAACCAGGGTGTCAGAACTCTCGGTGTGATGACAGATTTTACAAGTTTCGGCAAAGAGTTTGGCGCCGTTTTTGGCATCTTCAGCACTCATACCAGGAGTTGCGGGTGAGACTTTAACGGGTGACAAGGCCAGTGAATTCAACTGGTTTGCAACAATAAAGGCAACTGAAATAAACAACACGACCAGTAATTTGGCAGATCGATTCATACAATTCTCCAATGTGAACAAAAAGAATAAGGTGGGTGCGATAGGTCAGATTAAACGAAGGGATAAAAGGATGGAAAAAAATACCTTGCAGCGGTGGAAGTGGCAAGCCCTTCCTGATTTGTTCCAACGTTCGGCTCACACCAGTTATCAACTGGCGGATCGTGCACTCGACTGGGGGTTGAATCTGGCCGCACCACAGGTATGCAAAATCTGCGGAAAACTGGTTTTGTCACGCCACGACGGGGTTACCTGCCAGGCGTGTTGGATAAACTATGGATATACAGGCGCAGGCTATCAGGTAAGTTGTCTTCGATGTGGTCGGTGGCGTGCAAGACCAACCGGGCCGCAGCAAATAACTGCACTCCAGCCTGAGTGCGACCACTGCCAGGAAATGGCGTTTACCCAGGCGCGGTCGTGTGGGCCCTACCTGGGAGCACTCCGTGAAAATCTGCTGCTTTCCAAACGTCATCCATATCTGCCCAAACGACTTCGAAACTCTATTTCCACCGCCTGGGCACAATACCCGGAACTCCACCGGGTGAACCGGATTCTCCCGGTCCCGCTGGCCCGTGGGAGGCTTCGTGAACGCGGCTACAACCAGGCCGAATTGATCGCCCACATTCTGGCGGAGCAATCCGGAATTGAACTCGATTCCTTCACCTTAGCTCGCATTGCCGAAACCGAACGTCACCGGGTCGGGATGGATGCCCACCGCCGGGCCAAAAGCGTGCAACGCGCATTTCAGGTAATTTGCCCGCAACTGATAGAAAGCAATACAGTTTTGCTCGTGGATGATGTGTTTACGACTGGCGCCACGATTGATGCCTGTTCCAAAGTACTGCTGGCCGCTGGCACCAAAGAAGTGATGGTCTTTACCGTTGGCCGAACGATGCGGTATAGCGATTTAATTCATACCAGTCAGTAGTCAGTAGTCAGTAGTTATATAAATTTTAAATCACAATCAAACAAACAAGCTTCTAAACTATTCAAAAAAATGGGTTGAGCGAGCTACTGATGCCAGTTAAGGGTTGAAAAAAATGTTCGTTGAAAACAAAGGACTTATCAGAACCTCAAATTTCGGATGTTCAATCTGCTGTCTGTAAGCTGTTGATTTTGAAATCTCAAATTCAACCCTTAATTCGCATTACTGACTACTGACTACTGACTACTGACTAAAAACTATTTCGCAATGTACTCAGCCTGCCGGAGCGCCAGCGCCATCACGGTCAAGGTCGGCTGGTTGAGCGAGGTCACAAAGGTCGCGGCATCCGCCACAAACAAATTTGGGACGTCATGGCACTGACCAAATGAGTTTACAACTGATATTTTTGGGTCATTGCCCATCCGACAGGTCCCGGCAGCGTGGAGACCGCCACCCGTTTCCGGTCCTTTTTGCTGGACGGTAATGTATTGCGCCCCGGCCAGCTCTAAAAACTCCTGAGCAGCGGCGGTCATCGCCTGCCAGCGCAAGCCGTCTTCTTCGCTGAGGGAAAACACAACCTTTGCGGTTGGAATTCCCCACTCATCCCGGCGTGTGCGATCAACCACAACCCGGTTTTCACGCCGGGCATTGACAGGTGCAATGCCATAGAGTCGAATCGCCGCCGGGTACCAGTCCTGAATCGCCTGTTTGAATGATCTTCCAAAACCGGGAAGCTGTGAGGCATAGGTTGGGAAACTCCCCGGACCGCTTTCCACCAGAAACAAAAAGCCATCCGAATAACTTTCCTGAGATGCCCGCGAAAGATTAACCCAGCGTGGAATCAACCCATGTTCGCCAGTGCTGTTGATGTCGCCAACTGGCATTCCTTTAAGTTGTGGGAGCAGTCCTTCAACCAAAACACCAATACTTTCAGTAAGATAATGCCCAATCAAACCACTTTGATTGGCCAGGCTGTATCGTTTTCCAGATGATTTTGAATTGAGCAGGATCCGCGCCGTTTCAATCGCTGACGCGGCCAGCACCACGATTTTGGCGTTGAGGACTTCAACTTTGCGGGTCTTCCGGTTGACCAATCGCACGCCAACAACCTGCCCAGCCGGGTTGGAAAGCACTTCGGTCACAACTGAATCAGGTCGGAGGGTCAACTTTCCGGTTTGTAAAGCCGCCTGGGCCAGTCCGGTAAAGGCATCGAATTTCGCTCCGGTGCGACAGCCAAGGTAACATCGGCCAGCAAAATGGCACGCCGGGCGATGTCCAAAATTTCGGGTCAGAATGGCTTTGCGGGCTGAAATCAAAGGAATGTGGTGTGCAGCCAGCGCTTTTTGAAGGATTTTTTCCCCAGGTCGAAGCTCAAGTGGTGGCAAAAATTCACCATCCGGCTGGTGTGGCAAACCTTCAAAACTACCGCACACGCCCATCAACTGCTCAGCCGTTTTGTAAAATGGTGTGAGTTCGGCGCTGGTGATTGGCCAGTTCTCTCCCTGGCCAGTGGTTGAAAATGCCTGAAACTCAACATCGCTAAACCGCAAGGCATGCCCGGTCCAATAGAGCGTTTTTCCGCCAACCACCCGAGTTCGCTTGAGCCAGCTATTGGCAACTTCGGTCCCGATCACATATGGCACATTTCGTGGCGAAGTAAAATGGGCCGCCGGGTAATATTCGGCACCACCACGCCCAAGACCACGTTCGGGAAGTTCATCCGGCCAGGTTTCAGTCAGAAACTCAGTTTTTGGATCGGGGACAGGACCAAACTCCACCACCGTCACCAGATGTCCGCGCCGCGTCAGTTCGTAGGCAACGGTCATTCCAGCCACACCAGCACCGACGATGAGAACTTCCGTATGAGGCATAGGGTATAGAGGTTAAATGAATGTAGAATATAAAATTGAATTCGACCGTAACCTGAGATTATCTCAGGTTATGATCAAATTTCGAACCCAAACCCCAATTTTCATAGCAGCACATTTTCCTGTTCAGGTAGAAATTGTTGAGAGGAAAAGGTGTATCGTCAATGGCAATCCTTTGTTTGAATCAATCTAATTGACTTACAGTTTCAATTGCAAACAACTCTTTTTTTTTGAATTAATTAGAGAATTACTACTGATAAAGTGGAACTGTTTTGGTGAAAAATCCACAATAGTGGTAAAAACAACTCCGTATTCTGTAACCGTTCTGCGAAAAATTCCTCTCACCAGTTCTCTTTCCACATAGATTCTACCAAACCTTGCTCCTGTTCACTTTTTGTAATTAACGGGCAGCAATTCTTTGTTTAATCCAATCTAATGGATTTACATCTTTCTTCCTCCAAGCTCCTTCATTTTTGATCAACTAAGGAGTTGCTTAGCTAACGCGGTTACCTTTGTCAGGTTTTTTTAAAGTCTTTGGCAGTTCAATTGCAATTCAGCTTCAGCAGACATTACCTGGGCTAACTATTTGTTAAAAAAGTGAGTTAGTTAAGAGACTTGCCCTCACCCGCTCACACCAGTGGTACTGACTTAGCTTCTCACTGTTTTTCATCACCAACGGGTAATTCCCGATAATGTCTAGTGAATGACCGGATGCTAAAAATAAACCTCCTTTTTGAAGAGTCAAACTGTTTCTGTATTGAGCAACCAGTATTTTATGTCGTCCCTCAGAGTTCGAATTCTGGGGAGCGTGCATACCCGGCGATTGAGTGCTGTTCCTACAGGGCTCCGATCCTTATTTGCGCAAATTTGACCCAATTCCTCCCAAGAATTCGTCAAAGTGGTCAAGGCCGAGGTCAAAAACCTCACCACACAGTCCCCTCGTGGACTGACAAAGGCCAAGAACTTTAGCTCCTCAAGGAGCATTGTTTTACAAGAAAGAAAGTAGGAACCATATGAAGCAATTGCTAATGCTGGTATTAGTTCTCATAGCTCTGGCTGGTTTTACCAGTCTTGGCACAGGCCAAGAAGAGAAAAAAGGTCTCCCAGAACAGGAAGCGGTTGGTCGTACCCCACTGTGTCCAGATCCAAGGTACATCAACTTAACAGCTCCACCCCCGCAAGCAGCTACGCCGTATACAGCGGATTTTGCCCCTGGACCCGCGTCACTGATGGATTTTGGTGGGGACATACCTGACAGGCAGCTCCGGCACACCTTTTATTGGAGATTCAATACTCCTTGTTGCCAAGAGTTATCAGGCAAGCTAATCCTTCAGTTTCGTTCAATTCAGGGCGGAGGGTCAGCTACGTCTAGTGATGCTGGTAACGACAAGGTATATATTTTCAGCAACGGTGTGAACCTACTGGCACAACCGCTTTACACCAGCTTTCCATTTTCATCAGGGCAAACTGGGACAAAAACTATCGTGCTCACGCCTGCCATGCTGACGAACCACCGACTCAGCTTTCTTGTTCAGGATGACACTTCAGTTATATCGGCAAAGCTCAAATTAGTTGTTTGCTGTTTGGATGTAAAAGGCGGATTGCAACCTCCAACAGATGCAAAAACAAATCGCTAGCCGGAAAGAAATAGAGCTTTCAAGTGCAGGTTTTTGGGGTTCACTGGGAACCGGTAAAAACCAAAAACCTCGCATGAAAGGAGAGAAAGTGTGGTAGTCGCCTGAGATAAGTTTAGATGACCACCAAGAGTCGAGAATGAAGAATGTAGAAAATAAGTGGCTGAACATTTTTCTTCATTCTTCATTCTTCACTCTTCATTCAATCGGTATCCAAGCCATTGGAGGCCACGGCGAGTGGTGAAGAGTTCGGTGATGGCATCCTGCTTCACAAGTTCAAGAAACCGCCGGAGTCTGTGATTTCGAGTTGTGCTCCAGAGAATTTCAAGGAACTCAGTTCGTGCATCAGGTGAAAGAACCGCAAACCCGTGTTTTGATTTCTGAAGTGAAGCGGTATCAAGCATTTGCAAACCATTCCGGTAAACCGGCAACCATGTCTGGTCAGTTGCCAGACGTGATTCAATGAGGGAAATAACAGCCGTTCCGCTCGCTCCTGGTGATTTGTCATCCGCCGGGAGCACTGTTTCAACTAGCGCCGCCAGTGCGCGCCGTTCCTGGGTGGAAAATCGGAAACGGCCAGTGAGGGCACTTCCCTGCCCGTGGGAAAAACACCATAAACCAAAGATGAATTGAAACCATTGGCGACGAGTCATGGTGGGGTTCAGGGTTCAGGGTTCAGGGTTCAGGGTTCAGGGTTCAGGGTTCCTAATCCCCCCGGATTTTGTGGGGTAAGCTCAAAAATGAGTCCAAAAGCCGTAAAAATGGCCTATTTTGAGCTGTATTACCTGTTACCCACAAAAATGTGGGTTAGCTAAGTCCTTTGTTTTCAATAGAGGACTAATCACCCCACAAAATCCGGGGGGATTAGCAGGGTTCAGGGTTCAGGGTTCAGGGTTTTCGAATTTATGTCCTTTTCGTCCTTTATGTCCTTTTGGCCTTTCCCTGAACCCTGTTTTTCACTTTTTCTCAAGCTCCCGGTTGCGGGCTTCGACACCGGCTTTGGCCTGTGCCAGTGATGGGACGTTGAGACGGGCCCGTTCTTCATCGGTAACCGCTTTTTCATCAATCGGATCCATGGTCCACTTCCCGTCCCTCATCGTTGATTGCGTGCCGTAGATTTGCGGCTTGCCGATGCTCCACAGATAGCGATCTTTGGTGGCGGCACTGATCCAGCGGGCATCATAGCCAAGCTCAATCGCTTTGAGCGCCATCTGGTGGGCTTTGTCATAATCTTCGGGCTTGCTGCCATGTTGGAAGACAAACGCGGCGTGGTAAAAATCCTTGCCAACCTTTAATTCACCTTTGTCCAGCATTTCCTGAACCCGTTTGCGGTGGGCTTCATCGCGTTTGCTGACGACTTCCCAATCAATCTTTGGGCTCAGCCGGTCACCCTGGTCTTCATCAAACATCAACAAAAGTTCATAGTTGACGCCTTCAGCTTTAGCTCTGGTTTCTTGCTTCTTTTTGGCCTGATCAATGATTTTCGACCAGCGGGCATCTTCGCGGAGTGAAATCAAATCCTGGTCGTTCGAAATGTGCCGAACGCGGTCAAAGCCTTCATCAATCGCGATTTCCAGGAATCGAAACGCATCCTCTTTCAGCCCAGCTAATGCCATGGCACACGAGGCGTCATAAAACACCCCCGCTTCGGGAATGCCAGCACTGATCGCCTCTTTAAAGAATTTGGCGCTTTCCGCATAGTTTTTCTGCTGGTAGGCCGCATTTCCTTTGGCATGAAATTCCGAGTAGGGTCGGCTATCCACATACCAGTTGTCAGCCTGGAAGTAAAAATACCGCCGGTTTTGAAGGCCGGTCCGGGCATCAATTTGGAGGGAAAACACGGCTTTGGTGCAATCGTTATTCAACTCCGGTGACCTTCCCAGACAGTCTTTCAGAAATGGCAACAACTTTTGAAGCCGGAGGGTGTTTTCTTTCAAGAAAGTCTCGGTCAAAGCCTGTTCCGGAATGCTTCCCGGTGGAAGAGCCGACCTGAAAAACCCACGATAGTCTTTGGCTTCCAGTAGCGCGACATTCTTTTTGATGGACTCTGCCAGAAGGTGTTGGCGGGATTGGATCTCAGCCGGTGAAAGCGCTGGTGGTTGTGTCTCCTGCAAGAAAGCCAGGACTGGCATCGTGAGACAAAAAACACAGATCAACATTGAGAACAAAAACTTGAGTTTCATCCTGATTCTTTATCCTTGGTGGAAAATGATTGGGGCGGTACCAGTGTTTGGCGCGGATGCGGGTGTTTCACTCGTCGAACATACATTTGTTCCACAATCAATGCCACCACAAACCCGCCATGGATGAGCCATAACCGCCAGGGTTCCTCGATACCATCGCCGCGAATATACACCCAGTAGGACAACAAACACAGCGCTGAATACACCACCCAGGCAAACCGTTGTCCGGCAAGGGCTAACGGCAATACCCAGACCAGATACCAGGGCATTACAGCCGAACTAAAGAAGAGGATTCCGCCGATGGCCAGCAAGGATGTGTGCACCAGATCGAGCGCTGATTCACTGACGTGCGTTCGATAGAGCCACACCAGCAATCCCAGGTAACACACTCCACCAGCCACTTTGCCAGCCGTTGAAGGATTGATTGACGGCATCAACCACACCGCCAGCCACCGCACCAGTTCAAAAAAACCGGGGTTGAAAATCCACTCCTGTGAATAAGTTCCAAGCCCGCCCAGCAGGTTGTCCCCAGTGATGACAAATGGCAGGACACCAGCCACCGTTCCTAAACCGCAGACAATGACACCGGTCCAGCCCAGGCGTTTCCAAATCAGAAACACCAGAACTGCCGGTGCGAGCTTGGCCAAAATTCCACCCGCCAGCCAGACGCCGGCCCAAAGCGGTTTCATTTTCACGAGCGCCAGAACAGCCAGGACAATCATCAAGGCTGGTATGACATCGGCGTGAGCGGAACCAACGATCTCCTTGATCACCAGTGGGTTCCAGGCATATCCCGCCAGCAGCCAGACGGGCTGGTTCAGAGCTTTCAACAAACTGAGCAGCACCAGGCACAGGCCAACATCACACACCAGAAGAATGAGTTTCCACACCAGGACGCTCCCAGGCGCCACCGCATGCGACAGCCGAAAGGCAGCCTGCAGTAATGGCGGGTAGACCGTTCGAATTTCTTTATAGTTGAGGTTGTCCCAGATGTCGCTCCAGGTATCGGTCGGAAAAAGCTGTTCTTCAAGGTCGGGGTTGGCTTCAAACACAACTCCAGATCCTGGTTCAAGTTCCGCCGGAGCACAGGCATAAGGGTTGATGCCCGCTGATTGCACATGCCCGTCCCAGAGATAGCGCCACACGTCGTGGTCATAGAGCAAAAAACGGTCAAAGACGACTTCCGTGCCGGTCACGTCAGCCTTCAGTTTTTCCCAGGTCACGCCATCACTGATTCCGGCTGGGAGCAAAAAAATCCGGAAAACAATCGCCGCACCCACAATCCAGCCAACCAGCCAACGTGGAGAAACGCGGCTTCCAATCCGCTTCAATAGCCAAAGAACCAAACCATAGAAAAGAAAGGCGACTCCAAACACGCTGAGAAACTTGAAAACGGCGGCTTCCCCCCCGATACTGCTCAGACCAAATCCACCAAGCCAGTAACAACCACCAAGCCCCATCGTGAGCAAGCCGAGGCTCGCAAGCTGCAGGTTCTCACCCGATCTGGAATTGCTCTGAAACATCTGTTGAGGCTCCGTCCCCATGAAAATCCTGTCCGTGCTTCTCAGTCTGTGTTTATTGCTTCCGATAGTGCCGGTTTTGGCCCAAGACCCCGCACCAGTTTCACTTCCGCCGGATGCTCAATCCCTGGAGGTTGGAAAACCAATCACCGCCACCATCAAAGGAACCGAGCGCCACACCTATCGCCTGCGATTGGCCAAAGGCCAGTTTTGTCTGGTCCAGGTTGAGCAACTGGGGGGTGATTTGGTACTTGAATGGTTTGCCAGTGACGGCACCAGTCTTGGATTGACCAATCGGCGTCTCAGCATGGGCACGGAACAGGCGGTCTTTCTGGCCGAACAATCCTCTCTCGATGTGAAACTGGAGGTCCGCCCACGACTTCAGCCTGTCAATCCACGCGAGTATCGAATTCAAATCGCTGAGGTGCGCGAAGCCACTCAGTATGACACGTTGGCGGTGGCTGCCCAGCAGGCTTATCGGCAAGCTGGTCAGTTCAGTGACAATAAAGCCGGTAAACCGGATTATCAAAAAGCGATTGAAAAATACCAGTCCGCGCTGAATTTGTACCGGTTGATTCCCGACCCGGTTGGTGAAGGGTATGCCCTCCATCACATCGCTCGGGCACATATGCGGCTTAACCAGCGCGATAAAGCCCTCGATTTTTTCCAACAGGCCCTCAAGGTATGGGACGCCAATCAGAACAAACTTGACCGGGCAATCACGTTAAACAGTTTGTGTTTTTTCTATATCAACATCGGGGAACTGACCAAATCAGCCATGGTGGCCCGGGAAGCCATCGAAATCTTTCGCCAGTTTCAGGATCAGGATGGTGAGGCTGGCACCCTCAATAATCTGGCAAACACGCTGACCTATCTGGGTGACATACGTCAGGGTCAGGAGTGCCTGAATCGGGTCCTGGCCATTGATCAAGCCAACGGGTCACTCTTTGATCAGGCAACAACGCTCAATAACCTGGCTGGAACCTATGACAAACTGGGTGAAACCCAACGTGCCCGTGCCTGTTATGAACAGGCACTCGAACTGCGCCGGTTCGCCAAAGATCGTCAGGGCGAGGCATTTACCTTGATCAATATCAGTGTGAATGAAAGCAGGCTCTCAAATTTCCAGCAAGCCATTCAGCTTATCCAACAGGCTCAGGGAATTCTCAAAGAACTCAACGATCAGGAAGGCCAGGCTTATGTATTTAGCAATCTCGCCTTGTACTACAAACAACTCGGTGATCCGGCCAGAACGCTCGAATATATGAACGAAGCGGCCAGTTTGTGGAAAACCCTCGGCAGTCAACGTCAATATGCCAATATGATGGTTGGTCTAGGCCGGTTCCATGCTGAAACCAGTGACTATGCTCAGGCCAAGAAGTACTATACCCAGGCTCTTGACCTGAGTCGTACCCAGGGCTATGCATCCATTCAAGAGTACGGGTTGACCAATCTCGGTGTGGTATTTCTCAAAGAACACGATTTCGCCCAGGCGGAAAAATGTTTTTCCGAGGCACTCGCCGTAAACCAAAAAACCAATGATCTGATCGGGCGGGCCTTTCTGTTTGACAATCTTGCTGACCTCAACATTGAAAAGAAAGACTACCAGGCTGCACGTCAGTACCTGGAACAGTCACTGGCCCTCAATACCCAGGTGGCGTATGCGGCCAACATTGCTGAAAACATGTACTCCATCGCCATTGTTGACCGCCAGGAGGGCAAACTCCTTGATGCCCTTAACCGCATGGAACAGGCCATTCCCTTGTTTGAACAAATCCGGTCAAGGGTTGATGACCAGCGGTTACGGACGACCTATTTTTCCTCTAATCAGATTTTTTATGACTTTTACCTGCAACTGTTGATGGATCTCCATGAGCAATTCCCAGAGCAAGGGTATGCGGCCCTGGCATTACAAGCCAAAGAGCGTGCCACGGCTCGCGGTTTGATTGAACTGCTTCGAGAAGCCAAAACCGATATCCGTCAGGGTGTCGACCCACACCTGATCCAACGGGAAGCCGAGTTGAATCAACGGTTAGGCGATAAAGCCACCCGAATCACCGAGTTCCTGAGCCGTAATACCCCATCCAGTTTAAAAGAAAGTGTGGAACGTGAATTTGCCGAGCTCAATGCTGAGTACCGACAAGTCCAGGCTGAAATCCGTCAAAAAAGCCCAGGGTATGCCGCCATCACCCAGAATCAATCAGCGACCCTGGCCGACATTCAAAATCAGTTGCTCGATGACACGACCCAACTGGTGGAATTTGCCCTGACACCAGAAGAAAGTTTCGTCTGGCTTGTATCGCGACAGTCCATTGAAGTTTTTTCACTTCCACCGAAAGATGAAATCGAACGCCGCGCCAGCCGGGTGTATGAGCTACTGACCGTGCGCAACCTGTCCGTGACCACCACCCACGACCGTAAAGTCCAAATTGCCAAAGCTGATCTGGCTTTTCCAGCGGCAGCTCGCGAATTGAGCCAGCTTTTATTTGGCCAGTTCGCCAACAAACTCACCAAAAAACGATTGTTGATTGTTCCGGATGGCCGATTGCAATCAATTCCATTTGGAGCGTTACCACTCCCATCGAACCAGACCAAATCAGCCACTGAACAGCCTTTTTTGATTGAACAGCACGAACTGGTGGTGCTTCCCTCGGCCACCACCCTGCTGGTCAAACGTCAGCAACCAGCCGCCCCACCCCAGCTTCAATCCAAAAAAGTACTGGTGGTGGCGGATCCGGTTTTTGATCTTCAGGACTCAAGAATGGCTGAAGTCATCAAAAATAGGCCGGATGCAATGCTTGCTGAGGCTCGAAACCTGAAATCACTGGCCGAAATCCCGACCACCAATGCCATCCAACGACTGGTGTTTACCCGTCAGGAAGCCACGCAAATTTCACGATTACTCAAGCCCGATGAAGGAAAACAACTGCTTGATTTTGATGCCAGTCGCCAAACCGTACTCGCCGAAAACCTCAACGACTATCGCATGCTGCATTTTGCAACCCACGGTATTTTTAACCGCCAGACCCCGGAACTTTCCGGTCTCGTTTTGAGCCAGATCAATCGGAACGGAGAACCTGAAAATGGCTTTTTGAGCCTGACAGACGTGTTTAATCTCCGACTCAACTCCGATTTGGTGGTCCTCAGCGCCTGTCAAACCGCCCTTGGCACCAACTATTGGGGAGAAGGCATGGTCGGGTTGACTCGTGGTTTTCTCTATGCCGGAACCAATCGGGTTGTTTCCAGTTTATGGATGGTTGACGATAGCGCCACCAGCGAATTGATGACCGAGTTTTACCGCCGAATGCTCGGCAAAGACCGTCTGTCCCCAGCAGCAGCACTCCGAGCAGCGCAACTTAAAATGCTCAACCGGTCCAACCGTAAGCACCCGTTTTACTGGGCTGCTTTTCAGGTTCAGGGCGAATTCTGAGCGAAGTAGCGTAACCGGAGCGAGTAGTGAGTAGCGAGTAGCGAGTAGGTCAATCCAAGAAATCTTTTTTGATATCGCTATAGATTTTCAGAATAAGAAACCACGGAATACACGGAATACACAGAAAATAAATCCAAATTTTTCAATAATTTCTGAGATTCCAATGAAATACGAACCGAGGAAATATTTATCTGAAAAACTATCTAACCCCAGACTCAATTTTCCAAAGCCAATAGTCTAAAGAACTCATACTGTTTTGGTTTTACTACTCGCTACTCACTACTCGCTATTCGCTCTGGTTGCACTACTCACTACTCGCTCTGAAATTGCTATTCCTCTCCCCACTCAGGATTTGCTAAGTTTAGGGTTCCAACTCATCACATCCAGCCACAGTCTTCATTGTTTGTCAGAGGTATGAAATCGAAACACTCCAAAACCGCACGGTTGGGATGCCGGGAGCGGGCTGAAAAAATACTGCCCGAAGTCACTGAAGCCAGAGCTCTGGTGCAGCTTCGCGAGATGAAACAGGCATTTGCCCGCTACATTGGCAAAACGTATGGTCATCTGGCGGTTGATTGCGCCACCTGCCAGACGCCCTGTTGCGCGGATGCCGAATTTGTCAATGTCAACATCACCCAACTCGAAGCCGTCGCCATGCTGCGCACCATTGAGGCCAGTTCCAATCATGGCCCTGAGAAAGTGGCTGAAGTTCTGCGCCGGGCGGAGGCTTCTGTCCGGGAGTATGGACTGACCGATGAAGGCGATTCATTTGAAAAAACCTACGCCTGTCCGCTGTTTGAACCTGGAAAAGGCTGCCTGGTCCACTGGAAAGCCAAGCCGGCCCCCTGCATTCAACACGGATGCTATGAACGCTGGCAGGATCTGCCCGAAACGCGTTCGATGCGTCGTGTTGAGCACTCTGTCGCCAAATTGAACGAACAGGTCTATGATGAGCCAGTCGAATATCAAACCATTCCGATCTGGTTGCTTCGAGTAGCGAAAGAAACCGCTGAGAATGAAGAATGAAGAATGTGATTAGTGGTTAGTGGTTAGTGGTTAGTGGTTGGTTCTTCAAAACTATTGATTTATAAGCACCAAGCACTAAGTACTAACACTACAACGAGGTTTGGATTGAAGTTTCGGTTCTTAGCCCAGGAACTAGCCACTAGCCACTAGCCACTAGCCACTAAAAGGCTTCTTCATTCTTTATCCTTAACTCCTGACTGGGGACAATCAACGCATGCTGAGTCCAGACACACTGTTGCAAAACCGGTATCGCATCCTGCGTTTGCTTGGCAAAGGTGGCATGGGAGCGGTTTATCAGGCACAGGATGAACGCCTTGGAAGCACGGTCGCGGTCAAACAGGCTTTCTTTGTCGAGGAGGAACTTCAGCGGGCGTTCTTACGCGAAGCCCGGCTGCTGGCCAATTTGCGCCATCACGGACTGCCAAAAGTCATTGACCACTTTATGGAAAATGAAGGGCAGTTTCTGGTCATGGAATTTATTCCGGGCAAAGACCTGCACCAGATGCTCAAAGAGCGCAACACGGCGTTTCCCGTGGCCCAGGTTCTGGATTGGGCCGATCAACTGCTTGATGTGCTCGAATTCCTGCACAGCCAGGATCCGCCGATCATCCATCGTGATATCAAGCCCGCCAATATCAAATTGACCTATCGAGGGGAGATCATTTTGCTTGATTTTGGGCTGGCGAAGGGATTGCCCTCATCAACCTCATCCCCGCAAACCTCGATCAGTGTGGTTGGGTACAGCGCCGGGTATGCTCCGGTTGAGCAAATTCAACTGACTGGAACTGATCAGCGAACTGACCTCTATGCCCTCGGCGCCACTTTGTTTCACCTGATGACTGGCTCGGCACCGCCGGATGCCTTGACTTCCAGAGCCGTCAACCTCGCGATTGGGAATCGGGATCCATTGCGCGGCACGCACGAACTCAATCCCCAGGTGCCAATCAGTGTTGCCACGGTGCTGGCTCAAGCTCTGGCCTTTAGTCGCGACAACCGGATGGCATCGGCGGTCGAAATGCGGCAAAAACTGCGGGCGGCGAAGATGAATGTTCCCTCAGCCCCAACTCGCGGCACATCGGTCATCAATTTGGACGATGCACCAACCGTCATTACTCCACGGCAAACGCCCCCTCCAGACTCGGATGAAACCAGGCCCCAAACCAAATTGCTTGTTTCCGGAGGGCTGACCCAGACCAGGCCCCCAACCAAAAATCATCTCGGCATGGAGTTTATGTTGGTTCCAGCCGGAGAATTTATGATGGGCTCACAGGTGTCGGATTATGAGAAACCTCTGCATCTGGTCAAAATTTCAAAGCCTTTTTATCTGGGCAAATTCCCCGTTCTCCAAAAAGAATGGAAAGCCCTGATGAAAACCAATCCCAGCCGGTATCAGGATGACCTGCTACCTGTTACCAATGTTTCGTGGGATGATGCGCAGCTTTTCATTCAAAAACTGAACCAGTTACAGGATGGGGTCTACCGGCTTCCAACTGAGGCAGAATGGGAATACGCCTGTCGGGCGGGAAACCATGCCGAATGTGCCGGCGAACTCAAGGAACTGGGCTGGTTCAAGGAAAATGCCGACAATCGCCCGCACCGGGTTGGGCTCAAAAACCCCAATGCCTTTGGCCTCTATGATATGCATGGCAATATCTGGGAGTGGTGCGCTGACTGGTACGGATCAAACTACTATGAAAAAAGTCCAGCCCTTGACCCACCCGGTCCCAGCACCGGCTCGTTTCGAATCAATCGTGGCGGGAGCTGGATGTCGGTCGCGATTCAATGCCGGGCTGGTTTTCGGGGCATGAATGCGCCCGGAACCCAACTCGATTACTTAGGATTTCGTCTCGTACGCCTGATTTCTTGACTTTTGTGGCGGTACTCTCAACCTTGCCCACTCAAATAGCCAATCATTCTGAACCATTTCATACTGAACATTCGATTGAAACTATGACCACACCCATTACTCAAGCTGAACGTGACTTTGCCATTGCCCACTTGCACCGAACTGGCAACCAACTGGTTGAAGCCGTTTCCGGTCTTTCCGAAGCCCAACTTTCTTTTCAACCAACTCCTGAGAGCTGGACGATTGCCCAGATCACGGAGCATATTGTCGCGGCTGAAGTTGGGGTTCTTCAACTGGCCGTGGGTCAGGTGCTCAAATCTCCCCCTGGACCAGAAGAACTGCGCGAACGGGTCAAAAATAAAATGGATTTGGTCCTCAAAGCCGTCCTGGACCGGCGAACGAAAGTCCAGGCACCTGACCGGTTGGTTCCCCAGGGACGCTTCGGCTCAATCAACCAGACCATTAAAGCCTTTCAACAGGCCCGACAACAAACCATTGCCTTTGTCGAACAGACACAGGAAGACCTGCATGGGTTCTTTTTCCCACATCCGATTTTTAAGGAACTGGATGTCTATCAATGGATGTTGTTCCAGGGCTCTCATTGCGAGCGCCACACGCTGCAAATTCAGGAAGTGAAGGCAGCCCCCGGATTTCCGGAATGAAGAATGTGATTAGTGGTTAGTGGTTAGTGGTTAGTGGTTAGTATCTAGTGCTTAGCACTTAGTGCTTAGAAATCAATACTTTCGAAGACGAACCAGTCACCAGGAACTAACCACTAATCACTAACCACTAATCACTAACCACTAATCACTAACCACTAACCACTAACCACTAACCACTAACCACTAACCACTAATCACTAACCACTAATCACTAACCACTAGATGGTTTCTTCATTCTTCATTCTGCCTGCCAGTTCATCGGCTGACATTTTGGGAGCTGATTTCGTTTTTTCAGCTTCTTTCACCAGCCGGGTGATGGCGGCATTGATTGGTGCCCGGAGTCCGTTTCGCTCAGCCAGCGCCACAATTTCACCATTTAGAAAATCAATTTCGGTCTGGCGGCCACGCTGCAGGTCTTCCCACATCGAAGACCGTGCCTGCGGATCAATTTTGACCATCCGTGACGCCACCCGAAAAAAAAGAAAATCCGGAAGCGACATCACCAGCGGTGCAATCTGCGGTATCAATCCGCCTGATCGAGCTGGTTTGATGCCACTTTGTTTCATGACCCGCATTGCTTCGCGCATCGCAGCGGCCAGTATTTTGCGGTAAGCGGCTTGCCCGAGTTCCTCGCGGAGCGGAATCCCGGATAGCGCGTTGAGTGCGTTGTTGAGATTAAAGACCAGCTTTCCCCATAACACATTCTGGAGATTGGGTTTTACTTCCGCTTCAAGCCCTGCGGCTTTGAGTGCTGCCAGAACTTTGGCCGAAGCGTCACCCTGGTCTTCAATCGCCAGTGCCCCACTCGTGCCAGAGTGAAAATGGGCGCCCGGTTTCCAAACCACGTTGTAGGGCACCATCCCGGCCAGCACCGGATTGTGCGTTAGTATCCCGCGCAAAACCTCAGCATTCCGAACTCCATTTTGAAAACTCACCACGATGGCATCGGATGACAAAACTGGCTTGAGTTCTTCGGCTGCCTGAGCGGTGGCAGCGCTTTTGAGTGTCATCAGCACGATTTCACGGTCCGACATCGCTGCCGCACTGGTGGCATAGCGCACCTGTGACGGTGACAATCGAAAGTCGGTGCCCTTCAGGTCGGTGATTCTGAGACCGTGCGCCTGAATTTCCTGACCAAGTTTTTCACGCCCGACCAGAATTGTGTCCAGACCAGCCTGAAAACAGTGAGCACCAATAAAGGTTCCGATACTGCCCGAGCCGTAAATGCCGATTCGAAGAGGAGCATGTGTCATTGGAGTCTCAAATTCAGCCGATCAATACCTGAAAGGAGAACTGTTCAGAGTCCCGCCTTCAGACGGTTCCTGCATTCGGTTAGATCAATTTGGAAATTCCAGAACCACCTGAAGGTGAAACTCTGAACCTTTTCAACCGCCTGAAGGCGGAACTCTGAACTTTTTCGGTGGGCTTACATCAACCCAGCCTCGCGTAACCTGGAAATGAAACTTGTTTTTTTGAGGTGGGGTTGGATTAACCGTTCAAACCGTTTTTCAAATGCCGACAGTTTCTTTTCCCTGATGGCAACTTCACGTAAATCAGCCAGCATGATGGCGATTTCGGCATAACTTTTCGCCATGCGCAATTCGATCAACGAATCAATCTTTTTCCAGGCGGCTTCCTGGGTGTTGGCGAGTGCAGCGAGATACTCCTCTCGGCGGCGTTCGGCTTCGGCTTTCTTTCGGGCGGCTTCTTCGGCTTTGATTCGCTTTTCTTCTGCAATTTTGACCTGGGTAAACTGATTGGCACGCGTTATAAGCTGGGCGATGGAGCGTCGTCGGGGCGAACCGCCTTTTTCGGCTTTGGAATTTGAAAGCTCACCGGCACGAAACTGGCTCAGGAGCTTGACACGAACTGCCCCTGGGTCATCCTGGATCAATTCGAGCAGGAAAGCATTCTTTTGATCCACCGGGAGTTTTGCAATCCATTCCGCCAGTCGGGCGCTGGAATCGTGATCCGCTTTCAGTGCCGGGCTTGCTTCGGCAACAGCAGTCAACAAATCGTCGGGAATTCTCAGAAATTCAGCCAGGCTCTGCTGGGCCACCGTCAATTCCCCCATTCCCGGCGGAACAGCAGGTTCGAGTTCATCACCTCCCTCCCCTTCACCAAAAGATGATTCGTCATCCTCTTCATAGTCATCGTCCGAATCGTCATCATCCTCATCCGGGACGCTGTCGAGTAAATACCCATGTTCGTTACACACCCAGGCCAACCAGCCCAGATAGAATGGCCGGAGGTCACCCTTGAGCAATTCGTCACGAACGCCAATCATTGACGACATCCAGGGTTGAACTTCCACCCATTCACCGCCCTCCAGGTCACTGTCAAATCCCAAAATGACATGGGTTGGTGTTTCAGTCATTTCAAAGCTGTATTTGTGGAGATACTGATTGATTTCTTTCAAGTCAATCACGGCTTTGGGAACTTTGACCACGAAGCGGTGGGTTCCCCAGTTAGCCACATAGACATGGGCATCGAAATATTTGGCTAAAAAAGCAATGTGGTCTCCCTTGAAATCTCCGTAGCTGTATTCATTCACAAAAGATCGTGATGTAATTTCCGCTCGCGACGAAATCGCACGCAATTCTGCCATTTCAGCTTTGGTCAACTGACGATCCACGGCAAGAAACTCATAATATTGATATTCACTCATAAAATTTCTAAATTTCCTTTCAAACTATGCCGGTAAAACATCGCTTTTTTGCATCGCCTGAGCACGTTCTGGGCTCGACCGTGGCGCTTTCCGAAGAGGAATCACACCATGGGGTACACGTTATTCGCCTTCGACCAGGTGACGAAGTCTCAGTTTTTGACGGATGCGGTCAGGAGTGGACAGCCACGGTGTCCATGATTGGGCGCAAACAGATAACACTCGAACTGAATGAAAAACTTGACGGAGAACGTGAATCTCCACTGGAGTTAACCCTTGCAGCCGCCCAAATTAAAGCTGATCGTTTTGAGTGGCTGCTCCAGAAAGCGGTTGAACTTGGGGTCAGCCGGGTGATTCCACTCATCACCACCCACACTGAGCAAAGCCTAATCAAACAGGATTCACCCAATCGGCGGACACGCTGGGCACGCATTGTGCTCGAAGCCACCAAGCAATGTGGTCGGCGGCGATTGATGGAGCTTACTGAACCACAATTATTTCAACAGGTTGTGGCCCATTTACCACAAAGTACAACCGGAGTGATGTTTATTGAACGGGCGGCGATTCCCTGGCACGAAATTCTGAAGCAAACTGAATTGACTCCCACTAAATGTTTGGCCTTCATCGGACCTGAAGGCGGCTGGAATCACGCTGAACTTGAATTGGCAACTGAAAAGGATTTGCTCCAGGTAACACTCGGCCCTCGAATTTTGCGGGCTGAAACGGCTGGGGTTGTGGCAGCAACGCTCCTTCAGAATCTGTGGGGTGATTTGGCTTGAAGCCATTTTTGGTTCTCAGCCCAGGAACTGGGCGCCGGCTCGTAGCCCAGGGCGAGTCTTCGAGCCCTGGGAACCCGGCCCTCCCCCATGTTTTCCCCGCCCGACCATCCGCCGCTGTAGGCGGCGGATGGTCGAGCGGGGTTGGGAGGCAACGTTTTCCCAGGGTTAAAACCCTGGGCTACATGCCTTCCGCCCAGTTCCTGGGCTCA